>CAMBEX010000105.1 GCA_945865865.1 Bdellovibrio sp. ZAP7 | reverse complement strand
AGTTGGTAATCGAGCTCGACAATCAGTGGTTGGCTGAAAACCCTCACGAGTTTTTGGCCCGATTTTCCTCTGTTGGGATTTCAAGCAGGGGTGATGGCGGATATGGGGTTCGTCGCGTGGGTGAGTCAAAATTCAATCCACTCGCCCTGTTGCCACGGCTTGCCTCCGAGGATTTACGCGCGGGAAGAATTCAGACCAACTTTGTTTTTGAATTCCAGCCGCGCTAACGGAAAGTTTATGAAAAAAACCAAAGTCTACGAATACGCTCAATGCAGTACTTGCAAGAAGGCACTCAAGTTTCTTGAGGCGCGGAAGGTCGCGTTCGATAAAATTCCCATCGTGGACCAGCCGCCGACCCCTGCTGAACTCGTGCGGATGCTGGAGTTAGTCGGTGGAGAGCTCAAGCGCCTTTTCAATACTTCGGGACAGCTTTACCGAGAGCTGGGCATGAGCGAAAAGTTCAAGTCGCTTTCGCAAGCCGAGGCGATTTCGCTGCTGGCCAAACACGGAAAGCTCATCAAGCGCCCGTTTGTTTTAACTTCAAACGGCGGCGCCGTAGGTTTTAACGAAGCAGAGTGGAAGCGGCTGTTTTAGCCTTCAAAGCGCCAGGAACTTGGACTCCGTCATCGACTCCATCGCGTAGCGCACGCCTTCGCGGCCCTGACCGCTTTCTTTAACCCCGCCATAAGGCTGATGATCAAAGCGTGTGGTGGGAACATCATTGATCACTAGCCCGCCGACTTCGAGCTCTCGGTACAAGCGTTCAATGGTGGGCCAATGGTTTGTGTATACGCCTGCCTGAAGCCCAAATCGGCTCGAATTGATGCGTGTGACGAGCTCGTCGACAGAGTTGATCGCAATCAGGTTGAGGGCAGGGCCAAAGAGTTCGTCTTGGGTGAGGCTTGAGTCACCCGCATCCGTGCCGAGTTCCACGAGAGTAGGCGCGATGACCGCTGCGCCCTCACGCTTGGCACCTAGACATTGGCGAGAGCGGATGGTGACGGCCTGGGACTTTAGCGTAGCGCGGATTCGCTCGGCGGCCTGCTCGTGAATCACTGGGCCGCTGATCACGTCGCGATTGGACGGATCGCCAAATGGGAGCGCCTCGGTTTCGGCAGCCAAAAGTTCGCGCATTTCTTTCCACCGGCTTTTGTGGACTGCAACGTTTTGGACCGAAATGCAGGACTGTCCGGCATATGCGAACGCGCCTCGCGCAATTCGTTTGGCAGTGGCCGGGAGTGACGACGGATCGGCGTCATCCAAAACCGCGACCCACGCGTTACCGCCCAGCTCAAGCGTCGTGGGCTTCTCAGGAGCTTGCTTGCGAATTTTCCAGCCTACGTTCGCCGAACCCGTAAATGAGAGTGTCGCGATCTCGCGAGCCTGAGTGAGTTTAGCCGTGGCAGCATCATCGGCGAGAGCGACTTGTACGAGCCCGGGCTGTGCTTCCTCAAAAAGTGAGGCGATTTTTAAAGCGGTGAGCGGGGCGTAAGGCGAAGGCTTAATGACAATCGGGCAGCCGCAAGCTACTGCGGGCGCGATTTTGTGCACGACGAGATTGAGAGGAAAGTTAAACGGGGTGATGCCCAAAACCACTCCGCGCGCAAACCGCGTGTGCATACCAAAGCCTGGTCGGCCAGACGTTTGCGCGTCTAATCGCAAAATTTCGCCACCAAATCGTTGCGCCTCTCCGGCTGCCCAGTAAAGCACGCTGATGGCGCGATCGACTTCGATCTCGGCCAATGTAATGGGCTTTCCGGCCTCGCGGCGAATCAGCGACGCAAATTCAGATTTTCGCGCGGTGAGTTGTGCCGCGACGTGTTCCAGCACGCGGGCGCGTTCATGAGCAGGCGAAAAACGCCAAGTCGTAAATTTTTCGAGCGCGCGCTGGAGTGTGCGTTGAAGCACCTCTGGAGAGTGGAGCTTGAGCTTCTCGATCGTCTCTCCGGTGTAGGGGTCTCGAACGAAAAGCTCCTGCATCTCAAACCTCACATATGAATCTGGCGTTTTTCAACCGCAAGCGCGGCCTCTTTAAGAACTTCTGAGAGCGTCGGATGCGCGTGGCAGGTGCGTGCGATGTCTTCGGCGCTTCCGCCAAATTCCATCACAGCGGCTGCTTCAGCGATCATGTCGCTGGCACGTGGTCCCAAGATGTGAACTCCCAAGACGCGATCGCTCTCAGCATCGGCAATAACCTTGACCAAGCCCTCGGTTTCTTCCATCGCCTTGGCGCGGCCGTTGGCCATGAACGGAAAAGTGCCCACGCGATAAGCGGTTCCACGCGCCTGAACTTCTTCTTCGGTCGCGCCGACGGAGGCCAGCTCCGGCCAGGTGTAAATCACGTTCGGAATCGCCTCGTAGTTCACGTGCCCTGCTTGGCCAGCCATGATTTCAACGGCGGCGATGCCTTCTTCTTCGGCTTTGTGAGCGAGCATCGGCCCGATAATCAAATCGCCGACAGCGAAAACCCCCGGGACCGAAGTTTCGTAATGTTCTCCAACGGGCACGCGCCCAGCTTTGTCGCGCTCGATTCCAAGCGACTCAAGTCCCAGGCCTTCGGAGTAGGGTTTGCGCCCGGTTGAAACCAAGATGTAATCGCACTCGATCGAAGTCTTCTGCCCGGTAGCGAGTTCTTCGGCCTCTACAACCATCCACTGCCCAGATTTTTTAGCGCCTAGGCACTTGTGCGCAAGCTTAAACTCCATGCCTTGCTTGAGCAGGGATTTGTAAAGTTCTTGTCCCACCTGCTTGTCGCAAACCGAGGCGATGCGATCACTGTACTCAATCACGGTGACTTTTGCGCCCAAGCGCAGCCAAACAGAGCCGAGCTCCAGTCCGATGACACCGCCGCCAACCACTGCCAGATGCTTTGGAACTTCTGGGAGCTCAAGAGCTTCGGTAGAACTCACGACGCGTTTGCCATCAAAAGGCAAAAACGGAAGGCTCGAGGGTTCGCTCCCCGTTGCCAGCAACACGCGTTGAGAGAGTAAAGTGCGCGTGCCTGAGTCACTTGTTACTTCAACCACTTTGAAGTCGCCGTTGAGACCGGCGAGCTTTCCTTTTCCGGTAATGTGTTCAACGCCATTTTTTTTCAAAAGGCCTGCGATCCCACCTGTAAGTTGGCGAACCACAGTGTCTTTTCGTTTCATCATCTGCGGCAGGTCGAGTTTGACCTCGCCCGTGATGACGCCGTGTTTTTGAAGCTTGGTTTTGGCGTGATAAAAATGTTCGCTCGAATCCAAAAGCGCCTTGGAGGGTATGCAGCCTACGTTCAAGCAGGTGCCGCCCAGGGCCTTGCGCATGTCGACGCACGCGGTTTTAAAACCGAGTTGAGCCGCACGAATCGCCGCGACATAGCCTGCGGGGCCACCGCCGATGACTACTAGATCAAAAGTCGAGTCCGACATTTTTAGCCCTCAAATCCGAGTTTTTCAGGATGTTCGATAAAGTCTTTAACCGCGATCAAAAAGCTCACGGCGCCTTTTCCGTCGATCAGACGGTGGTCGTAGGAGAGAGCCAGATACATCATCGGGCGCACCTCGACTTTGCCGTTGATGGCAATCGGACGCTCCTGGATTTTGTGCATTCCCAAGATTGCGCTTTGCGGAGGGTTGAGGATCGGAGTCGAAAGCAGTGACCCGTACACTCCACCGTTTGAAATCGTAAACGTGCCGCCTGAGAGATCCGTAATCGAAAGCTTTCCGTCGCGTGCCTTGACGGCAAGTTCGGCGATTTTCTTTTCGATGTCCAAAAACGAAAAACTGCCCGCGCCGCGCACGACCGGGACAACGAGACCGCGTTCGGTCCCTACTGCGATGCCGAGATCCAGGTAGTCGTGGTAAATGACGTCTTTACCGTCAATCGATGCGTTCACGTCCGGAAACAATTTAAGTGCCTCGATCGACGCGCGTGCAAAAAACGACATGAAGCTCAGCGCAATTCCGTGTTTGGCCTTAAAAGAGTCTTTGTGCTTGTTGCGAAGTTCAATGACTGCGGACATATCGCACTCATTGAAAGTCGTGAGGATTGCCGCAGTATGCTGGGCGTAAACGAGGCGCTCCGCGATGCGTGAGCGGAGCATCGACATCGGAACGCGGCGATCGCCAGGCTGTTCTTTATAGGCTGGATAAGCCGGAGCAGTCGGAGCTGCTGCGGGAGCCGCGCTTGGCGCTTGATAAGTGAGTACATCGCCTTTGGTAACGCGTCCTGCTTTTCCTGAACCCGAAATTTGATTCACATCCAAGCCACGTTCGGTAACGGCTTTGCGAACCGCGGGACTCATGGAAGCGCCTGCTGCTACGGGTGGCGCAGGCGGGCTAGTAGGTCTTGCTGCAACGGCAGTGGGAGCACCGGCTGCGGGCGTACCCGACGAAGCAGTTCCTTGAACGGAATCGTCGATCATGCCGATCACGGCTCCGATCTTGATTCGTTCTCCGGGAGGCGTAAAGACGGACAAAGCGCCCGATGCTTCGGCCACAATCTCAACCGTGGCTTTGTCGGATTCAATTTCAAGCAGGAGTTCGCCCGCTTTCACTGCGTTTCCGTTTTGCCTGTGCCATTTGAGGACGCTGACTTCAGTGATGGACTCGCCGACGCTGGGAGCAAGGACGTTGTGTTTCATAGTGTCTTAGCTGAGAGCCTGTTCAAGCAGGGACAGCTGTTCCTTTTTGTGAAGTTTGTCGGATCCAACCGCCGGAGCGGCCCCGATATCACGACCGATGTAGGTGATGGCGCGCCCGCCGATGTCTTGTTGCAGCACATGAGACCATGCGCCCATGTTGCGGGGTTCTTCTTGAACCCAAAAAAGTTCTTTCGCATTGGAGTATTGAGTGAGGATCGCGTTTACCCTTGAGGCAGCCCACGGATAAAGTTGTTCAACTCGGACGATGGCGACATCGGAGTGCTTTTTAGCGGCTTTTTCTGCTGCCAAATCGTAAAAGACTTTGCCGCTGCACAAAACCACGCGCCTGACTTTGGGGGCCTGCTGGGCTGCTTCAAAATCGTCGATCACCTCTTGAAACGAGCCGTCGCAAAAATCCGAGAGAGACGAAACCGCAGCAGGAAGCCTCAGTAGGCTCTTGGGCGTCATCACCACAAGGGGTTTGCGGAACTCACGCTTGAGTTGTCTTCGAAGCGCGTGAAAGAGTTGCGCCGGAGTGGTGAAGTTGCAAATCGACCAGTTTCCGCGTCCCGAAAGTTGGAGAAAACGCTCTAATCTCGCGCTGGAGTGCTCGGGTCCCTGGCCTTCAAAGCCGTGAGGGAGCAAAAGCACGAGCCCGCTCATGCGCGACCATTTGGACTCTCCCGAACACAAGAACTGATCGATGATGACCTGAGCGCCATTAGCGAAGTCACCAAATTGAGCTTCCCACAACGTGAGCGCGTGAGGTTCACCCAGCGAAAATCCGTACTCAAAACCCATGACTCCGGTTTCGGAGAGATGGCTGTTGTGAACGGAAAAAACTCCCTGTTTCTCCCCAACTTTATTGAAAGGCGAATACTTTTCGCCCGTTTCAAAATCATTGAGGGCGCAGTGACGGTGCGTGAAAGTCCCGCGCTCCGCATCCTGTCCCGAGAGTCGAACGCCGTCTCCATCGGCCAAAATACTTGCAAAGGCAAGCGCCTCGCCGTTACCCCAATCAATCCCTTGCCCATCTTGCACGGCTTTGAGTCGTCCTTCAAAAAGGCGGCCCAGTTTTGCGTGCAAGTGAAAGCTAGGAGGAAAAGTGTTGATGCGCGTAGCAAGCTCGATCAGCGTTTTTGCCGCAACCGCCGTCTTGGGATTCGCGCCGAGCATGTCTTGTTCGTTACCGCGCTTAAGTCCTTTCCACCTTCCGCCTAACGTCGGGGCCGCAGGGTGGGGCGCTTCGGCTTTCGCAATCTGCTGAGCTGCCGAAAGTTTTGCCATGATCGTATCGATGACTGCTTTTTCTTCTTCGACTTTGTAAACTCCGTCATTCACAAGCTTCCTACCGTAGAGCTCACGAGTCGATGCGTGTGCCTTAATCTCTTTGTAGAGAATCGGCTGCGTGAATGAAGGCTCGTCGCCTTCGTTGTGGCCGTGGCGGCGGTAGCAGATCATGTCGATAAAGACGTCTTTTTTGAATTTCTGGCGAAACTCAATCGCAAGCTTGGCCACGTTCCACACCGCTTCGGGATCATCACCGTTGACGTGAAAAATCGGGACTTCAAGCATCCGCGCGAGATCCGTGCAGTAGGTGGTCGAGCGTGCGTCTTTGGGAGAAGTGGTAAAGCCCACTTGATTGTTGATGATGAAGTGGATGGTTCCACCCGTGGCGTACCCGTCGAGCTGCGCAAGGTTGATGGTTTCGTAAACGACACCTTGGCCAGCAAAAGCGGCATCCCCGTGAAACAAAATCGGCACGACCTGTCCTCGAGCGGAATCGCCTAGGATCTGTTGTTTGGCGCGGGCGATTCCTTCAACCACGGGATTGACGAACTCTAGGTGGCTGGGGTTCGAAGCCAGCGAAAGGTGCACGGCTTTTCCGTTGGGTGTAGTGAAGTCGCGTGAATAACCCTTGTGATATTTTACGTCGCCTTCGCCTTCGGAGTAGTCAACGTGGTAGTTTCCCTCGAACTCAGTGAGGACGAACTCGGGGTTTTTGCCCATCGTGTGGACGAGGATATTGAGGCGACCGCGATGAGGCATCCCGATGACAAACTCTTTTGCTCCCAGGTCTGCCGCTGTTTCAATCACGCAGTCGAGCGCCGGAATTGCGGCCTCCGCACCTTCGATCGAAAAGCGTTTCGCGGCGACGTATTTTGCAGCCAAAAAGCGCTCAAAAGACTCACTTTCGGAGAGCCTGTGGTGAATTCGTTTTCGCGTCGCAGAATCCAGCGAAGCGCGCGCGGCACCGGATTCGATCTTGTTTTGAATCCACTCGCGCTGAGTCTTGTCGGTGATCATCGAGGCCTCGACGGCCACGGTTCCGCAGTAGGCCGACTTGAGTCGGGCGATGATTTCTATGAGAGGAGCTGGCCCTGAAAATCCCAAAAATTTCGCCGCATGAAAGGTTCGGGTAAGGTCGGTATTTGTTAAACCGAAACTAGATAATTCCAAAGCAGGATGGGAGGACGGCGGAGCGTGAAGCGGGTCGATGTCGGCCAAGAGGCGCCCGTATTCGCGATACGCGCGAATGAGTTCGGCGACCCGGGCTTCCGCCATGAGGTCGGATGAGGGAGCGGTCGGAGTTGGCGCGGCACCGGTGACTTTCACGAGTGCGGCAAGTTCAGTTCCGAGTTCGATTCCTTCAAAAAAGTAGCGCCACGAATCGTCGACTGAGTTTGGATCCTTGAGGTAGCGATTGAGAGCTTCGTCGATGTATTCTGCGTTAACGGATTTCAGGTAACTGAATTTGTGAAGATTAGGGAGCAATGTCGTGTCCTTTTTCCGTGGCTGCCGATTTCCGCAAAAAACGCCTGCGGACGGACCCCCTGGGCCCGAATGGAAAAACCGTGCTAATACCTCGTTATCTTATCCTTTTTAGGATGTTGCACGGTTAGCGTCAAGCGGTAGCAATTGCCTAGCCCGTTTGCTCCAAAAACAGGGCAAGGCGTCAAAAAAAAAACGATATTTAGGCTGCTGAATTCTGGCGCGGGCGGACTTGTGTGCGGCGGGGTTCGTTATCTGCGAAATCCGTTAGGACGGCTTCCTTGACTCCCGAGTTTAGAGAGTGCGAGTGCTCGTTCGTAGACCAAACCGATTCGGTCAAAAACTTCGCGATCCTGTCTGGAGCGGAGCAGCTTGATGTATTCGCCGTGTGTCCAGCCGAGCGGAGTGGCCGAACCAGTGGATTGCCCCGCATAAGCGCCGCCGTCCCACACTTGTTCAGGCAGCATGAGGCTTGGAGTCGCAAAGCCCTGCATCGCGCGGATATAGGGAGTGATTGCGGCGTCGGCTTCGAGGGGTTTTTGATGGCTCTCGAGTGCGTAAGCGAGTTCGTAATGTCCGCGCTCTCCGGTCAGGAGGGGCCAGAGCATTCCGGCCGTCTGGGTGCCTGAGGCGTCGTCATAATTGTAACGGTCTGCCACATAGCGACGAAACGAAGGGCCGCGACCCAAGACGTCAACGCGCAAGGTCTGGTCGTATTCAGGAAGCGTTTCCAAAATGGCTGTATCCATGGGGCTTCGCACGCCAAAGCGCACGAGTTCCAAAAATCCACCGTCCAAGATGTCCTTTTCGCGATGGGCGCCGCCGTTGTTGGCGATGTAATATTCCGCGTTGTCGTTGGGGTCCCACGCTTGTTCAAAGAAAGAGCCGCCATCGACGCGCACAAAGTAACGACCATTTCCGTGCCCTCCGCTTTGAGTAAACGTCCAGCTCGTGACATTGTCACCGGGTTTGGAACTCCAAGAGTCCGCATGAGCGCGGTAGCGATTTTCGCGCTGAGAGTCGCCCATGGCTTTTGCCATGTCGGCAGCCACCCAGAGGGCCGTGATTTCTGCGGCAATCGTGGAGGGAGAGGCGCCAAAGCTTTCTTCCCAGCGCTCCTGAGCGCTCCAGGGGCCAAATTCCACGATAAAGTCAGCAGCTCTCTGGACCATGTTCCAGTATTGGCCGAGATCTATTTTTCCGGCCTGCCAGAGACGATACGCGAGAATCACCGGCATGGCGGTTTCGTCAATCTGAAGGCCCTGCCAGTAGACCTCACCATTGACCCAGAAGTTTTGTGGAAACGATCCGTCTTTGGAGCGTTGGCGAAAGCTGAAAAACCAGTCGCCGTCATTTGCGGTGTGCTGAACGGCGCGGAGGCGATTGAGGCTTGCGATTGCGGATCCATAATCTTCGATGGCCATCATCGTGGTGGCCATCATGTAGAGATCGCGCGGCCAAACGAGGTGGTATCCACCCGTCATTTTTTGGCGCGGGCGTTTCGAATTTTTCAGCGAACTTCCGCCGCCTGTCCCGTCCCACTGATGTTCGCCCCAAGGCACGGTCGGTGACGCGACAAAGGCGCCTTCATGCGTCTTGTCCTCGAAGGACTTCAAAACAGCTACCGACGCGCGAAAA
>CAMBEX010000104.1 GCA_945865865.1 Bdellovibrio sp. ZAP7 | reverse complement strand
GTTCAGCTTTACCAGCTTGCTCGCCCTTCTGAGCGGGCTTCTGTTCAGCCTTACCAGCTTGCTCGCCTTTCTGAGCGGGCTTCTGTTCAGCTTTACCAGCTTGCTCGCCCTTCTGAGCGGGCTTCTGTTCAGCTTTACCAGCTTGCTCGCCCTTCTGAGCGGGCTTCTGTTCAGCCTTACCAGCTTGCTCGCCTTTCTGAGCGCCTTTTTGTTCAGCCTTGCCTGCTTGCTCGCCCTTTTGTGCGGGTTCGCCTGCAACCTCTGTTTCCGATTGAAGAAGCGAAACATCTTCGTTGGCCATTGCCACCAAAGATCCGTTCAGCGCCACTGCAAGCGCCCCGGTCATGAGAGAGTATTTTTTTAAGGATTTCATTTTGTGTCTATCCCCCTGGAGAAGGAATTGGGTTCGTACTCCGGAGCAAATGCAACGCGGGTGCCAGCTCTCTAAATTTATAATTCTCGTAAAATGACGCAAATACTGGCCTCACTGCGCGAAAAACAGCCCGCGTCGAAACCCAAGTCAGGCGCGATAATAGGCGCGATCGTCAATTATTCCTGGCACTCCTGGGACAACCGGCACACTCGGGAGCCCTGAATCTTTTTTTCGTGCGTCGTCTGATTTCTCCGGTGATTCCCCCGGAGATTTCTCCGGATCCGTTGAGCCACTCTGCTGCGAACACTCACACCGTGATCGATCTTCCAAAATGATCGGGGTCGCGAAAAGAACGATCAAAAACCCAGATGCAGCAAAGCACAACGCCCGCCTCAAAATGCATCCTCCCAATACTGCGACACGCGCATCGCAGTATTGATCAGTCCCACGTGTGAGTAGGTTTGCGGAAAGTTTCCCCAGAGTTCACCCGACTCCGGATCCATATCCTCCGATAAGAGCCCAAGATGATTGGCCCTGTGAATCACCGAGGAAAACAACTCTCTGGCCTCCGCCTTGCGCCCAGCGCCCCAGAGTGCATCACAAAGCCAAAATGCGCAGACGGTAAACGTAGTCGTCGGCACACCAAAATCGTCGGGAGACCGATAACGATAGACCCCTCGGCCGACCCGCAAGATACGTTCGTACGAGTCGATTGTTTTCTGCATCCGCTCGTCACGGCACGACAGAAAGTTGAGGGACGGAATCAATAAGTTTGCCGCATCTGGACTGTCCCCTCCGTAGCTCTGAGAAAAATATCCGACGCACTCATTCCATGCGTTTTTTTCGATATCTTGCCGCATCCTTTCGCGAATAGGAGACCATTGCACGACCAGATCATCTCTTCCAATATGTCCGGCAATGCGCACGCCTCGATCCACGGCGGCCCAGTTCATGAGCTTTGAAAACACAGAGTGCTTTTTTTCGCCCCGAAACTCCCAGATTCCTGCATCCGGCATGTCAAAAAAACGGATCGCCTTTTCAACGAGCTGCTCGACATTTCGAAGGGCCTGACTCTGATCGGTCCGATCGAGTCTTCGGTCAAAGAAAGTGGGGGCGATGGCCAGGACCATCTCTCCATAGACGTCATGTTGTTCCATTTTGTACGCCGCATTTCCGACGCGCACAGGACCGAGTCCGCGAAATCCCTTGAGCCACGGGATTTCATTTTCAATCAGCTCGCGCTCTCCGCCGATTCCGTAAACGGGTTGAAGCACCCGTGAAGGTTCAGACGCGCAGACATTTTGGAGGTACCTAAAAAAACTTTCCATCTCCTCAAATTGTCCGAGGCGATTGAGTGCGTTGACTACGAAGTACGCATCTCTGAGCCAACAGTACCGGTAATCCCAAGTTCGTCCGGGCTCCGGCCCTTCTGGAATCGAAGTGGTGGTAGCCGCGATAATCGCACCCGTATCCTCGAAGATGTGGAGCTTCAGCGCCAGGGCTGACCGCAGAACTTGATCCTGAAATTCGAACGGAATATTGCAGTGCTTTGCCCAAGTCTTCCAGTAAGCGATCGTACGCTCAAAGGTCTCTTCGACATCAAACCGAATCTCGCCCTCAAAGGGAACGCCGTAGGAGAAAACAAAACGCGCGGTGGACTTGAGTTCAAAAGGCGTCTCACCCAACACGTGTGTAACAGGCACATCGCATCGAAGGTGAAACTCCGTGTGGGTTCCGGTGTAGACGACCCCGCTAGAAACGGGCGTAGGCCGAGGTTGTTCCCTCCCATACCCAGGGCGAGGACGAAGCCTCACGACCACACGCGGAGTTCCCTGTAAAGGTCGTAAGATCCGCATGATTTCGGCGGGTCGATGAAATCCGTGGGACTGATCGAAACGCGGCATGAAATCCAGAAGCTCAAACGCGTCTCCGTTTGCAGGGTGCCTAAATGTGGTGCGCAAGACATTGGTATTTCTGAGATACTCCTGGTGCGAAATCCACTCTCCTTCGTAAGGCTCAATTAGCCAAAATCCCCCATTCTCTTCATCGAGAAGACGGGCAAAAACGCTCTCGCTGTCAAATCTCGGCATACAGCACCAATCAACGCTGCCGCGCTTGGACACGAGGGCTGAAATCTGGCAATTGCCGATGAGTCCGTAATCCAATTGAGACATGACACTCTTTGTGAGCGGACATTACGCGTTCGCCGCGCACGCCCAGCTACCTGACCCAAGAGCAGCAAAGACCGCACCACTGCATATAAATCCTCTCGCTCACAACCAGGCACATCGGTTGCAAACTGACTGCCCTACTGAAGGAGCTCAAGCCCATGGGGCGCTCATATTGGATCATCTCAATCATGCTTTTGTTTTCAGTGGCAGCGCTTTGCGCGACGCTCGTGCTCCTGATTCGGTGGCGGAGAGCGCGCTGGTGGCCACAGCGCTCTCCTTTAGATCGAGGGGTTTTGGCAGTCGCAAACTCAAGTTCTGGTTCATCGTTTGAAACGTCCCTGAGCGAAATTCTGAAGACGCTCCGCACGACGATGGTGGGACGAAAGCTCGTCGTCTTCGCTAATCGACAACCCTACATTCATCAAAACTGTGAAGATGGCAGCGTGAAAGTGATGCGTCCAGCGAGCGGGCTCGTTACGGCGCTTGAACCCATTTTGCGTCAGTCCGGCGGTCTATGGATCGCACATGGCAACGGCAGTGCCGATCGCCAGATTGCCGATGGGTCCGGACGCGTTGCGGTACCCCCAGAAGACCCGCGTTATACCCTGCAGCGAGTTTGGCTCAGCGAAGCCGAGGAAAATGGCTACTACTACGGTTTCTCGAACGAAGGACTCTGGCCTCTCGCGCACCTGGCGCACACCCGGCCGGTTTTTCGCCTCAACGACTGGCGCCATTACCAAGACGTCAATCAGCGATTCTGTGACTCGCTGGCATCTGCCGAACTCCGCGACGATTCACTGATCCTGGTTCAGGATTATCATTTTGCTCTCTTGCCGCGAATGATCCGCAGCCGCATCAAGAGTTCGGGCTCGGCCGCACGGGTTGCCCTTTTTTGGCACATCCCTTGGCCCAATCCAGAAACCTTTGGCATCTGCCCTTGGGCCAACGACCTGCTCAAGGGAATTCTCGGTGCCGATGTCGTTGGATTTCATACACAGTTTCACTGTAATAACTTTCTTCAGACCTGCGATCGCTATCTCGAGGCGCGGGTCGATTGGGAACATTTTTCTGTCACCATGGACGGTCACGAGACCCTGGTTCGTGCTTTTCCCATTGGCATCGCCACCACTCCTGTACCCGCCATTACCAGCGAGGAACGGAGCGAGCTCAAAAAGCGCTACGGCCTGAACGCAGAACTGATTGCCGTGGGCGTCGACCGTATCGACTACACCAAAGGTCTTCTCGAGCGCGTCGAGTCCGTTGAGCGTTTTTTCGAAAAATTTCCGCAGTATCTAGGAAAATTTACCTTCGGCCAAATCGGATCCCCGAGCCGCTCCAACATTCCCGCCTACCACGAACTGCACGCGCAGCTTGAACGCAACGTGCAGTCGATCAATCGTCGCTTCGGATTTGAAGATCACGAAGAATACGTACCGATTCGGTTTCTCCCCATCCATCACGGCTGGGAAGAAATACAGCGCTTTTATCAACTGGGGGACGTGTGTTTGGTCACTTCATTGCACGACGGTATGAACCTGGTCGCCAAAGAGTATATTTGGTGCCAAAAACCCGAGAGCGGCTCGCTCGTGTTGAGCAAATTTGCGGGGGCGAGCCGAGAGCTGAGCGATGCCCTGATCGTCAATCCCTACTCGATCGAAGAGATGGCCAATGCCATCGAGGAAGCACTTCGTTTCACTCCAGCTGAGAAATTTCGGCGAATGAGTCGCATGCGCGAAAAGATCTCCGATCACAACGCGTTCCATTGGGCCAATGAGATCATCCAAACGCTGGTCAAGGATGTCCGGCGTGCCCAGCCGCCCAGTACCCCCGCCACGCTTCGAAGATGGCTACTCCGGGCCTCTTGAGCGCGCGCGCGCATCGTGCGATGTCTGTCAGCAAATGTCTCGAAACGGCAACCTCACCTCAAAATCAGCACCCGCACTCGCCCGACTTCAAAACGAAATCTACGCGTGCCAGAAGTGCCCACGCCTGAGGCGTTATTGCCAGAAAGTTGCTTTAGAGAAACGCCGCGCCTACCAGCATGAAAACTACTGGGGCCTCCCTGTGGCCGGTTTTGGTGACCCGCACGCACAACTCCTGGTCATGGGTCTCGCCCCCGCCGCGCACGGCGCCAATCGCACGGGCCGAATATTTACCGGAGATCGCTCCGGTGATTGGCTCTACCGCGCGTTGCACAAAGCGGGATTTGCGAACCAACCCACCTCTACCCATCGTGACGATGGGCTTGTCCTTCAAAATACGTATGTGACCTGCGCCACGCGCTGTGCGCCGCCGGCCAACAAGCCCAGTCCGACAGAACTCAAACGTTGCGCGGGATACCTGGCGCGAGAACTCGAAATTTTAACGGAAGTGCGCGCTTATTTGGTGCTTGGAAAAATCGCCCTGGACGCCCTTTGGCCGTGGATCACACAAAATACCGAAGCCGACCTTCGCAAACCGCGATTTGCTCACGGGGCACGGTTCAAACTGCCGGATGAACGGCTCCTGATCATGTCCTACCATCCCAGCCAGCAAAACACGTTTACGCGACGTCTCACCGAAGCGATGTTTGATTCTGTTTTTTCTACGGCTCGAGAGTTTCTCTCAAAGAACCCGTAGCGATCCACTCACATAAGCTGTTCGAAAATCTTCAGCAATGTGGTCCGATCAGTTTTAAATTTCCAAAACCGTGGCCCTTGCTGCTGCCAGAACCAAAAGCCCATCTTTTCGAAAAAACTCTCCGGCTGCTTTCCGTTGGCGAGCATGTAAGTAAAAAGCGCTTCCATCTCTTCGCGACTATCCAACTGCCCTGCCGCAAGCCTCGCGATAATCGGCTCAAAACGACCAAACGCGAAAGTAGCTTCTGATGCTTCAAGGGTTCCGCTGAAGTTCGTATCAAAGGCGACGTAGATCGCCTCAACGTAATGCAGGATAGCGGTCAATCGGTCTGCGTCTGCCAGTTCAATGTGATCCGGAAACGGTCGCCCCGATTTAGTGACTCTAAACAGCACATCCAAGAATGCCTTTTGCTCGTCCGCGCTGATCACGCGAAAATAGGCCGACAGTCCCGGCATGTGGGTGAAAAATGTCCTAAAATTCTCCGAGAGTTTTTCGCGGTAACACTTGATATCCACCAGCCTGGTCCTAAACGCGCCCCCTGGGAGCGATGGACATTCCTTCTGAATTTCAGAATGAACCTCGCTGGCCATCGAGCGACTTGAAACCAAGAAAGCTAAAAGCTGCGTACCTTCTGCGGCATCAATAAAAATGTCGCCATTGGAGGCAAAAAGAAAAAGATTGGCGTCCCGAAACCGCAGCTTTCCTGCATCCCATTGAGTCGGATCCAGTGCTCCCAAGTCGCCGGCCAGATCGCGAGTATCGCGATAAATCTGGTCAAACTCATCCACCGTCAGTGTCATGCGCTCGAGCTTTTCGATGTCGCCATTATGATCTTCGCGGTAACCCAAAATCCCCATGCGGAACAACGAGGCCTGCCACTGGAGCATCGAGAGATTGTAATAAGAGTGCCTGCGTCGTTCGACCAAGGGGTTCAAGATCACGCTGGTCCCCTGATTGACATAGAGGGGCTTGTGAATAGAAACCACAGTCTGAGCCGCTTTTGCCGCTTCAATGATGGCCGAATCGAGTTCTGACTCAGAAGAAACTCCAAACGCATCGGCGATGCTCACCGCATTGATCTCTTCAGGAAGATAATGGGGCATTGGCTGTGCTGGGTCGGCATCGCACGAAAACTGTCCGAGCTTTTTAAAAGCCCCTTCGATGTATTTCTGTCCGTTTGCCCATCGCTGAACGGTCGCGCCCAAGCGCGCAAGTGCTTCGATCGTTAACCCATCAGCCTCACGACCCGTGGCACCTGCCACGTCCTGACCCAGGACACGACGAATGATCGGGCGAATCAGCCTTTTGAGTGAAAGCGGTCGCACAGGACCCAGAATTTCCGAATCGATCGAGTCAAATACCCGGTCAAACTCAGGAAATGAAATGAGATCGTCGCGATGGTGCCGCACCCCTTGCGCGAGCAGCGAAAGGAGATCGTCGGCGAGGTCCACCAAACGTTCACGACCCGTTCCGCACGCAAGGCTTGCCTCTTTGTACTTTTCATCAAACTGCTTGCTCTTAATGACCAGGCCGTAAATACGCGCGCCCGTCACCAAAAGCGGCTGCCACTCTTCGGGGTTGAATTCAACCGTACCGGTGCCGAGTAGAAAAGGCTTGAGCGCCTTCAAAAGCGGCATCTGCTTGAGTACAAAGGCCAGGCCTTCACCCGGAAAGATCCGTTCAAATTCGCGCAAAAGCCCCTCAAATCGGGCGACGGAATATTGCGCGGCGGTTGATTGAATCACCAATCCGACCTCACGCCCCGAACGAGCCAGCGCCTGCACGACGTCGTTGATCACGCGTGGGTCGGCTTTTCCTAGACGCTCAACCGTAATGGGCATGAAAGGCTGCAGTGAAACCAACTGGTCTCGGAAAGCTGCGATGAGCGTGCGAAGAGCCAAAAGCTCCTTGCGGGTCAATGCGTCCGAACGACCTCCCAACACGCTGCGCTTGAAGTCCATGGCCTCGCGCATGAGGGAGTCAGAGACTTTGTCCTCTCCGATAAAAAACTTTTCGAGAAAATTTCTAAGCTCGCCGGGAGCGTACTCGTCCGGCTTGACGGTGCGAGTTCGATCCAAAAATAGCTGAATCGAGTTGTCCGCACAGGTAAACATCCCGCCAATCTCTTCGGCAGCCGCTTCTCCCCTGAAATATCGGGAGATCAGCTCGCCCGAACCCTTGAGGCATCCAGCGGCTTCACCTTTCATGATCAAGGGCTTGGGTTTTTCGACCAACTCCTTGATTCCAAACTTTCCACAGGCTGCCGCGCTGAACGCGAGGCCCATCGCCAGAACTCCAAAGAGCCGGCGAATTCCACTAGAATTCATACGCGATCCCTCCTTGGTACCGGTCATTTGCCCGGTTTCGCGCGATAAAATCCGTCCCGCCAGGACGATTGGAGTTCAATACATCTCCGCTTAAACTCATGGTCCAGCGAGGTCCCGGGCGGTAGCGAATAGCCCCGCTCACGATATTTGAAGCATGCTGAAGGTCAAAAAGCAGGTCCGAACTCAACGTCAAATGCCGTCCCAGACTTCCGTAAGCCGGCGTGCTGGCATGAACCTGAATGGCCGATTGAAACGGATAACGGAGATTAAAGGCAGTGCCTCCATCAACGGCCTGCGGGCCTTGATCATTTCCGTTACCACCCCATTGCCTAAGAAACGAAACGCTCATGCGAGGAGCTCCCGCACTATCGGCCATACGAATTTCAAAAGAAGGACTGACCGCAAGCGAAGGCGTGATCTCCTGCGTGGTCCAAATCGCCGGCGTCTCATCTCGAACCGGCACTTCACGGATCATGGAAATCCATCCGCTGAAATATCGGCTCTTAAAACCCGACTCGACCGTTGCCGCGTGGTGGTAGAGCACCCGTGGAAAAACATCGGCATCCGCGACTTCAAAGCTCAGATTATAAAGGCCGTTATAGGCCAAAAGAATTTGATTGATGGGTTTGTACGCGTAGGCGGCCTGCGCCCAAAATCCGCGCTCATAACCGACGCGCGCCTTGATCCCGCCTCCGGGCTGGAGGAGTAACTCCTGAAGCGGCGGTCTTTTCAGGAGGTATTGGATCGGCGTGGTGCGATCTTCAAAAACCACCTCTGAGATGGGCGTGTGAAAAAAAGGATCGACCGATGCGACTCCGCCATTCTGAAAGTTGATCGGGAGCCCGCGATCCGGAATGAACCCAGGAGATCCAAACGCAGTCAGGCTAAAGCCCGGAAGTTCGACATCAGCAAAGACGCCGCTCAGACCCACGTTTTCAGGCTTCAGGTTGTCATAGACAAATCGCGGCTGAAAGATCCCCAGGCGCCACTCTTCGTCGAGCTCACTCCAGTGCTCCTGGACCCGACCGGCGCGTACTTGAACGGGGCCGGCGCTCTTGGGGCTGCCCATATAGACTTGTTTGAATTCTACCGAATTGCAGTCGGTACATTGCACACCCACTGAAAGCTGCCCATCCAGCCCTGCCTCGAGATACTTTCCACGGGTGGCGCTGGTGAGATCCAAATTAAGTGTCGAAAAAACGTTTTTGGAGCTGCTGCCAACCGGACTCAGATAATTAGCGGTGTTGTAGCCAAATGAGCCGTCTACTTCGGCTTGCGCGGGTGAAACAGCCGAGGAAACCGCGATCATTACGAGAGAAAAAGACTTCGCTCCAAGCCTTTGGCCGATCGTCTGTTTCAAACATTTGATGCGCGTTGAGCGCGGTGAGTCATGAGGTATTTGCATCAATGCCTTTAACAGGCAGCGAAAGAGTAACCGATCGACTCCATCGGATCAATACAGTAATTGTCGGGTATTTTAGTCCCAAAGAAATCGCTATTTAGGAGAGATTCCGCCCATTTATGAATATTTATTAAGACTTAGC
>CAMBEX010000103.1 GCA_945865865.1 Bdellovibrio sp. ZAP7 | reverse complement strand
TCGTCCCTCATCGCCGCCCTCACGCACTTTCTGCACGAGCGGAATCTGGGTCAAAAGCTCCGTATTAAATTTACGAGCAAGCTTTTCTCCCCCGCCTGTTCCGAAAATAGTGTGCTTTTCTTGGGTTCCCTCGACGACAAAGTAGCTCATGTTCTCGACGATTCCGATGATCGGGATGCGCACTTTTTCGAACATGTGGATCGCTTTGCGCACATCTTGTTGCGAGACCTCTTGCGGCGTGCTGACCACCACAGTGCCCGCCACCGGCACGAGCTGCGAAAGTGAAAGCTGCACATCTCCCGTACCTGGAGGCATATCCACAATCAGATAATCCAGGCTGCCCCAGTTTACTTTATGGCAAAACTGACTCACGACACTGTGAAGCATCGGACCTCGCCACGCCATGGGCTGGTCATCTTTTACGAGAAATCCCATCGACATGACCTTCACGCCGTGGGCTGTGGGCGGAATAAAAACCTCGCCTTTGACCGGATCTTTTTCGAGTACCGGCTCTTCGGTCACTCCCATCATGGTAGGAATATTGGGCCCGTAAATGTCGGCATCCATCAGACCGACTCGCGCGCCCTCGAGCGCAAGCGATACCGCAAGATTCACGGCGACCGTGCTTTTTCCAACGCCACCCTTACCGCTCGATACGGCGATGATGTGTTCGACCCCCGCGATCTGCTGAACCCCACCCCCTTGGCCTGAAACCTGTTTACCTGCCCCGCCCATGCGTCGCACTTCTGCGTCCATTTTGATCGAGACGGCTTTCACGCCAGCAACCGCGAGGACCGCAACCCTGCAATCGCTCTCGATTTTGGCTTTGAGCGGACAAGCAGGCGTCGTCAGAACCACTCGAAAGTTGACCTGCCCATCGGGCGTTACCGCGAGGTCACGAATCATATTGAGCGTAACGAGGTCTTTTTTGAGGTCGGGGTCCTGCACGCCGCGAAGCGCGTTGAATATCATTTCAGAAGTGATCATAGAGTTTGGTTTAAGCATAAGTGCCGAGGCTCTGCAACGCGCATGGGCGGGCGTCCCTCAGGCTGCCAAGGAAAGTGAGTTGGCCGGATGCAGGGGGAGCTCGAGGGTAAACGTCGACCCCCTGCCGGGTTCACTGGATACCGAAACTCTGCCCCCGTGAGCTTTTGCAAATTC
Source organism: Bdellovibrio sp. ZAP7 (assembly GCA_945865865.1). Classification (GTDB taxonomy): domain Bacteria; phylum Bdellovibrionota; class UBA1018; order UBA1018; family UBA1018; genus CAMBEX01. The sequence continues at coordinate 7,898 of CAMBEX010000103.1, read as the reverse complement.
TTGCGAGATATAGAGCCCTAGGCCAAGCCCCGGAAAATTTTTAAATGTGGTCGCACGCTCAAAGCGTTCAAAAATACGAGCCAGGTCTTTTTCTAGAATGCCCACCCCGTGATCCCGCACCGAGAGAAAGGCCATCTCGCCCTTTTGTGAGACGGAGATCTCAACCGGAGCCTTGCCTCCGTACTTCATGGCGTTGGTCAAAAGATTGGTAAAAATCTGCTCCACTCTCAGTACGTCCCAGTTTCCACGGACCTCAGATTCTGCCGTCAGCTTCACACTGCAGCCGGATCGCTCCATCTGAATTCGAAATCGCTCCAAGACTCCTTTCACCAACGATGAGAGATCCGCTTTCTCAAGACGAAGGGCGAGCCGTCCTCCCGGAATCCGCGTGACGTTCAACATATCGTCGATGAGATGGGTAAGTCGGTCGAGCTGCTCGAGAGATGAGTGGATCATTTTCCTGAATGACAAAATTCGAGGGTCTTGCGAATTTGCTTCGGACAGCAATTGCTTTTGAAGCATCTCGACGGTGAGCTTGAGCGGAACCAGCGGCGTCTTGAGCTCATGCGATGCGAGCGAAATAAAATCATCCCTGAGTTCGACTGCGCGCTTTCTCTCGTCACTTTGGCGTGAAATTTTTTGCACGAGCTGGCTGTTTTCGATGGCCGTTGCGATCTGTCCGGACAAAATCTCAAAGAGCTGCAACCGTGCGGGAGTGAAAATATCGGGTGCCAGATTGTTCTCAAAATAAAGCGCCCCCAGAGTCCTCCCCTGTCGGGTCAGCGGAATCAGCATCACTGAGCGGATGGAGCGCCCGTGAATGTACGGATCCAATACCCAGTCCCCCTCGTTGACCGCATCTCCTAAAATCATCGACTCACCGCGCGAAAGCCCACGCTCGATCAGTCCGACCGGAAGGTCATGGGCACCCTTGAGCAAATAGGGCACCCCACTCACTCCGCTTTCTGCGCGCGCCTCGGCCCTGACTTCGGTGGCCCCCCTCTCTCCTTGCCCTTCATCCTTCCTCTCGCCCTGAAGAACTACCGCAACGCGCTCTGCGCCCGCTGATGCCAAACTGGTGCTGACCAGTTTTTCTAGTAGCCGGTCCAAATCCACCTCGCCCGCCAGCGCTTCAGAAGCCCGGATCACACTCATGAGATCCATGCTCGGGGGTTGCGCCTCCACTGATGTGACGCTTTCGCTCACGGTCTTCTTGAACGAAAGGTCAGGAAATTCTTGAACCAGAAGTCGAACTTTTGCTGTCGCACCCCAATTCAAATATCCCTGCACTGCGATTGAGAGCAACATCTCGGCGGTCTCCCGATGTCCCAGCGAGGTATGAAATCTTCCGTAAAGTTCGCAGATCAATGCCTCGTCCTGAGTAAATCCCTCTTGCCTCGCGCTGGAGAGCGCTTGGTCGTAAAGGTGCTCGGCCTCAAGACTTTTTTCTTGAATGCGAGCTTGCTCTGCCGCGACGAGAAGGTATTTGTGGCGAAAATTTTGGGGACACGCCTCGGCCCGAGCCCTCAGCACTTCTGTGGCGTCGTGAATAATCTGACCCATCTCAGACCTAGACCCGGGTCCAACCTCAGTCATCGTTTGAGGCCAAAGCTGTGCGCATGTGAGTGCGCGGTAAACGTAAAGTTCAGTCTCAGCCATGAGTGAGGACATGTACAACCGCACTTGCTCTGCCCTGCGCGCGCAGTGGATTGCGACCTCAAAGTCGCCCAGCAAAAATGCGGTCTGAAGCCGCAAAGTCCAGTAAAAGGCAACCGCTGTTTGATTTTCTACCGCGCCCTTAAGAAACGCTTCCTCGGTAAACCCTGTAACGCCCGATGTAACCCCCGATTTATCCTCGAGGCTGCTTCCATGGGTGTAACCCATAAGACAACGCACCGCCTGGCGGTAAGGCAACATCTGCGTGATCTGCGCCCGTGACGAAATTCGCTCCATAAAGGCCAAACCCTGATCGATCTCAGGCGCAAGCCTAGACAACTCAGTTCCGAGATCATAGCGAGCCCGCACACAGCAAAACCGGTCAATTCCCGCAAAAAGAAGATCGCCTGACCGAAGCGCCAGGACCTCTGCATGTCGAAAGAGTTGAGGGCTCGCACTCATGGGTGCACCCCAGTTGGCAAGCGAAGTCGAAAACGCCAAAAACGCGCGCCCCAGGTAATACGGGTTATCCATTTGCTTTGCGACTTCAAGCGAGAGCCATCCGTACTCGTACGCTTCAGGGTAGCAACCCGGGCGACCGCTCCGCGAAACCACGATTCCATAGGCAATGTACCCTAGAAATGAGTAGACACAGCTGCCGTACTCACTCGAGAGACGCGTCATCGTGCAACCCACCCACTCGTAAATGTCGGGCCTCGACCAGTAGACGGTCGGACAGAGATCCGACAAGAGCTGCATGGCCGCTATTTTTTCGGAGTCTGTCATCCGCGGGAGCTTCAAGAGATCCTGAGCTCCTCTTCCTGCGAGCTCAGCTTTCAAACTTGCTTGCGCCACCTCATTGGCCTGAGTCCACTCGCTTAAACGCGGGGGCGGATCATAGCCCAGTTGCCGGAGCGCATCGATCCCCCAATCAATGGCTGCCGAGTTTTCGGCCCGAATCGTGAGCGCCTCAAGCTTGAGATGGTAAATTTCGGCCTTTTCGACTCGTGTTTCGGCTTGCTTCAATAATTCATCGACGAGCTCGTCAGCAGCCTTTCGGCTTCCCGCGAAGTACTCGCACTCCACGATGTTTTTACAGGTATCAAACCAAAGTGCGTGTTCGGTACGCGAAACCTCCCCTGAAAAGAGCGCCCGTGCTTTTTTGAAATACCCGAGCGCAGCTTGATGCGCGGATGCGGATTTGGATCTGAGTCCCGAGCGAAAATTGAGCGTGGAAAGTTCAACCGCATCCGCGCAAATCCCGAAACCCTGCGCAAGATTGAGTTGATCCGTAACCTCCATAATACGCTCTTCGAGCTCAACTTTTAAAAGGTCACTCAAGAGTCGATGCCCGATGGCCGAATGTCTTTGACCCCGCAGATCGGATCTTTGCAGCGAATATGCGGCCTCCTGAACCCGGTCATGCGAAAACACGTACACCACCTGACCGTCCCCGGCGCTCCCTGCGGGAATCAAGAACTCGGCCTGAACCGCGTCCCACAAAGTCTGAGCCGCATCGTCAACAGACCTCTCTCGCAAGGCCGCGAGTAACCCCAAATCAAACCGATGTCCAATGCACGAGGCCCACTGCAAAGACTCCTGCAAAACCACGGGACAACGCTGAATCGAAGCTACAAGCAGGTCCACGACGTTTTGCGCGGCTGGAATCTGCTTCATTTTGTGAATGTCGCATCTCCAACAGTCCGCGGACAGATCGAACTGCAGCACCCCAGACTCCGAAAGATGCCTCAAAAATTTCTTCAAAAAGAGCGGACTTCCACCGGTTCTTTGAAAAATGATCTCGCTCAGATCCTTGACCTGCTTGGGGCTGTTCCTCAGGCATTGACCCAAAAATTCCGCGACCGATTTTTGAGTAAGGGGTCCAAGCTCAATGAGACGAGCGGAGAGTTGATCTGGAAACGTTTTCAATACGTGTTTTTCGTCCACCTCTTCGGAGCGATACGCTCCCAAAAGCAGAATGTGTCGATTCTCGGAATCCATGGCCAGATACGAAATAAATTTGAGGGTCGCCTGGTCACTCCACTGCAAGTCATCAAAAAAGAGAACCAGGGTTTCGTTTGCCGAGGTGAAAACCTGGAGCAGTTCCGAAACGACTCTAAAAAGCCTATTTTCTGTTTCTGCCGGGCCAAGCTGGGGCGCCGCGGCGTGCTGACCCACCAGGCCTTCAAACTCCGGGACAAGGTCCGTTATTACTCCGACGTTGGATCCCAGTTTTTGTAGAATCTCAGCTCGCCAGTTTTTTTTGACGTCCTCGGTTTCGGACAAGAGCGATCGAACCAAGCCGGACAGCGTCTCGATCAGCGGAACAAACGGTACAGCCACTCGAAGAAAATCGCACTTTCCCTCGGAAAATCTCGTTTTTACGGCAGCGTTACCGGAAGCTCCGCCAGAAACTACCGTGGAACCTTCGCTGGAACTTTTGACAATATGATCCCTCAAGGCATCGATCACGCTGGTCTTACCGGACCCCGCTAAGCCTGCCACTAGAACGAACTCCGAGTTTCCCGCTTGCACGCGACCGAGGGCCGCCTCAAGTTCCTCGATCTCGGAATCGCAGCCGACCATTTTTTCTGGAAATACCAGCTCACGCTTGTCGAGCCTTGCGAGTTCCATTTCAGGGATCGCCTGTCCGCTCTTGAAGTTTGCCTGCACATCCAGCAGATCCGCATGAAGCGACTCCGCGCTTTGATAGCGCTGCTCGGGAGGCTTTGAGAGTAGCTTCAGGACAATCTCCGACAAAACTCGCGGCAAATCCGGCCGCAATACAGACGGAGAAGCAGGGACTCGCGCCAGATGCGCGTGCACGACCTCCAGCGGATCACTCCCGACAAAAGGGGGAACTCCCGCGAGCATTTCGTAAAAAACAGCCCCCAGCGAATAAAGATCCGCGCGATGGTCCACGACTTTTTTGAGGAGTCCTGTTTGTTCCGGTGAGATCGAGCTCAAAGTCCCTGCCAACGCGCCCGTGATCGTGAGCGGAGCCACTTGGCTGACTGCAGTAGTGGCTAGGTTGAAATCAATGAGCGTGATCTTGCCGCCGTCACCGACGACGAAATTGGCGAGACTCAGATCCCGATGAATGACATGGTTTCTATGGACCCCGCCGAGGATCGCTGCCATTTGGAGCGCCCAGTCCAAGAAGTCCTCGACTTCGAGCGTTCGGTTTCTGAGGGCCGCCGCCAGATCGACCAGGCCAGCGTCCTCAACAACCAAGCAAAGACGACCTTCGTGTTCGCAGAGCGAATACGCCTGAACCACTCCGGCGGCCGTCCCCGTTTGGTTCAGCGCGCGAATCAATCCAAACTCGTGCGTCAACCGCGCGCTCGTGGCCACGTCATGACGCTCGCGGCGCGGCATTTTCAGAACGAGCGAAAGAGCGTCACTGACGCGAACCCCGCGCCAGAGGCTGTAGCGTTCTCCCGTATAAATCTCACGGAGATCACGAAGGGGCTCGAGCGGGGGCTGCCCTGTGTTTCCGGCCTGCGCTGGATAGTTTGCGGGCTTCATGACCGAACAAATTATTGCAAGACTCTCGCCCCGGGTGATTGTCAGGCCCCGTGCCCAATGTTAACACCCCAATACACTCAAGAATGAGGGAGCTGGGTACGAATATGAAAAAACAAAGCAGACCGTCCACAGGCGGTTCGTCCGCCCCATCGCACGACTCACACGCAGGCCTCACCCCCGATCCCGTTATTCACGCAATCGCCGACCGCCTGCGGGCCACCCTTTTGGATTTAGGCGAAGACCCCACGCGTGAGGGGCTGCATAAAACACCCGAGCGTTATGCGAAAGCGATGCGCTATTTGACTTCGGGCTACACGGCCGACACTAAAAAAATCGTCGGAAAGGCCCTTTTTAAGCAAGAATCTACTGAGATTGTTTTGATTCGCGATATCGAACTTTTTTCGCTCTGCGAGCACCACCTCCTGCCGTTTTACGGCAAGGCGCACGTCGCTTACATTCCCAAAGGCAAGATCATCGGACTCTCCAAAATTCCGCGGATCGTCGATGTCTTTGCGCGCAGGCTCCAAGTACAGGAGCGACTCACCACGCAAATCTCCGAAGAGCTGATGAGACTTTTGAAACCCCTGGGCGTGGCCGTCATCATCGAAGCCTCACATCTGTGCATGATGATGCGCGGGGTAGAAAAGCAAAACAGCCGCACCATCACGAGCTCGATGCTCGGCGTTTTTCGGGATAACGCGATTACGCGGCAGGAGCTCCTGCATTTGCTGCGGGGAGAGTCGCGGTAGAGCGAAAAATCCTCGAAACAGCAGCTTCAGAATCCGTGGAACCCAATGCGCCAATTCTCCCCAAAGTTCAAATCCCTACGAGCGACCGAGCGTCATCTAGCGTCAGTCGCTCAATTCGGGGTGTTTCCGAAGTACCGAGCGCACTCTGAAACTCCCTCATGAGCAGCAACTCAAAATTTTCGCGCCACACCTCGCCTACCGCGCCTTCTCCCTCTGGCTGCGAAGCGCCCTTCACGAGTTCACGCAAATTTGTCATCACCTCAGGCGCAAAACCACACGGTGAGATCAACTGAAAAGGCTCCAGGCTATTGACGATGTTGATCGCGGCACCATGGTAGGTCACCCACTTTCGAACCGCGACCCCAATCGATGCGACCTTGCGCGCACCCACCCAAACGCCCGTTGCGCTCTCGTGCGACTCACCTGCGAGGCCGGACTTTGACAGCACTCCGATCAAAACCTGCTCAAAATTGCGCAAAAAACCCGTCACGTCGTGGTGAGGACCAAAACCCAAGCCGTCGAGTTTGCAAATGGGATAAATCACAAGCTGCCCTGGCCCGTGATAAGTCAGATCGCCGCCGCGTTCACTTTCGCAAAACGCAATTTGACTCGGAAGCGGCGCAAGGAGAGGCATCGCGCGCTCGCGCACCTCACCCGTAAATTGCAGGCCGCGCCCGCGCGTGATCACCGGCTCATGCTCTAAAAGCAAAACGGTGTCTTGGATCTCGCCCGCCGCGCGAAGCTCGACCATCCTCCGCTGAAGAGCAGAGGCGTCGTCGTAAGCGATCAAACCGGTGAGCGACCAAAACTTCATTTCGCTCAACCGGCCTCCCGATTACTTGGTGGCGTGCGCTTGCGTAGAAGTCGCCGCAGGTTTGCGCTGAAAAATATGAATCGCATGACCGAGTGTCGCCTCAGCGGCTTCCATCAGCGTCTCAGGAAGCGTCGGATGCGGATGCACCGTCAAAGCGAGATCCTCGACGTGCGCGCCCATTTCAAGAGCCAGCGCCGCTTCAGAAATCAAATTTGAAGCCTCAGCTCCCACGATGTGCACACCCAAAAGGCGCCCCGTCTTGGCATCGCCAATCATTTTGACGAAACCATCGGGTTCAGCCACCGAAAGCGCGCGACCGTTGGCACCAAACGGAAACTGGCCGACCGAAATCGAAAGGCCCTTCGCGCGGGCTTCTGCCTCGCTGAGTCCCACGGTTGCGATTTCAGGATCCGTGAAAATCACGGCCGGCATCGCGACCACATCGTAAGCGACTTTTTTACCCGCGATCGCTTCTGCTGCGACGATCCCTTCTTTAGAACCCTTGTGCGCAAGCAGCGGCTGACCGGCGATATCGCCAATCGCGAAAATATGCGCGACGTTGGTGCGGCGCTGAGCGTCGACTAAAATAAATCCCTTCGCGTCGAGCTTCACGCCTGCTCTGTCGAGTCCGAGGTTTTCGGAGTTGGGAGTGCGGCCGATCGTGACCAGCACCTTATCGAAAGTCGCGACGGTATTTTTTCCATCGGCAGTCATCGTGACTTCGACGCCCTTGGAGCCCTGCTTTTGACTCTTGACTCCCGTCTTGAGCAGGATTTCGACGCCGCGCTTTTCGAGCTTCTTTTGAACAACCTTGGCAAGCTCTGGATCCACGCCGCCCAAAAGTCCCGGGCCCGCTTCAACCACCGTCACCTTCGTACCGACCTTCGCAAAAAAAGTCCCGAGCTCAAGCCCGATGTATCCGCCACCAATGCAAAGCATGGTTTTTGGAACCGAGGTCTGATCCAGCGCGCCGGTGCTGTCGAGAATGTTTTTATTATCGACTTCAAATCCAGGAAGGCGCGATGGACGAGAGCCTGTCGCGATCACGCAGTGATTGAATGTCAGGATCGTCGTGCCTGCCCCACCCTTGACTTCGAGAGTCTTGGAACCCGTAAACTTGGCATCACCCGAAATCACGGTACAGCCGTTGG
>CAMBEX010000102.1 GCA_945865865.1 Bdellovibrio sp. ZAP7 | reverse complement strand
ACCAAATCACCCAAGTCTTGCAGCACCCCGAACACCAAATCCAGATGGCCGTGATTCAGGCCAACATCGGTGACATCGAAAAAGTCGCGGCAGAAGGCGGAATCCGCGGCGCGCGCGACAAAGTGCTCGGAACCTTTTTTTCGATGTCCGACCAGGCACTCGCAATGAGTCCTCGGCCTCAGGCCCTCATCTGGCCAGAGACCGCATATCCATCAACGTTTAGAACCCCAGACTTTTCGGACGAACTTGAAATGGATCATCGGGTCGAAAGCTTTGTTCGCTCTCGCGGCGTGCCTCTTTATTTTGGTGGCTACGACAAGGACATCGGGGCTCGCAAAGATTTCAATGCGTTTTTCTTTCTGGCGGCCCCAGCCGGCCCCGAGACCAAACTGACAAACGGGGCAGGGATGGAGAGCGACCTTCAAGTCTACCACAAGAACAAGCTGCTCCTCTTTGGTGAGTACATTCCAGGCGCTGACCGTTTTCATTTTATCAAAAACGCGTTTCCACAAGTGGGACACTTTGGTCGCGGCATTGGACCCGTATCTCTCAACCTTCCGCTCAATCATCCCACGCTCAAGACCCTGCCGATCGGGCCTGCCATTTGTTACGAAGTGCTTTTCTCAGACTACATCATTGACGCCGTTCGAAAAGGCGCGCGCATGATCCTCAACATCACTAACGACTCTTGGTTTGGCCCGTATGCCGAACCCCAACTGCACTTGGCGCTCTCGACTTTCAGAAGCGTCGAAACTCGCACCCCGATGCTGAGGTCCACGAACACAGGGATTTCCGCATTGATTCTGCCGGACGGTTCCATTTCGCAAGCGACCGGAACCATGGTGCCTGAGATCCTCAACGTCACCGTTCCGATTACGGCTCCCGTGACCACTCTCATGCTTCTTTGGGGAGATTGGTTTGGAATGACGGCGCTGACGATCGGAATGGCATTGCTGGGAATGCTAAGGGCCAAAGAATGGAAAAATCGCGCGATCATCGCCCTGCAAGGCAGTCGAGAGTAATCCGTGGGTCCCGCAGTTACGGGGCAATGCGGCCTTTGGTGCCAGAGATCCAAGTGTTCTCAGTATAGGAGGGGTTGGCAACGACCGTGGATCCGTTGAGGGTGACAGACTTGCCATTGAGGACGAGAGCATAACCGCCAGCACCACCGGAGGCGGGCCCAACGTAGTTCACAATAGCCCCTTGGTACCCAGTCACGGGGAGCGCCCGACCGTCCCAGCAACTGCCACCTTGAACGCCAGCTTGACCATAAGAACCCCCGTTTCCGCCTTGGCCCCCGCTGCAAATACCTGTGGTTTTACCGAGTCCAACAGAAAGCAGGTCCCCATTGTAAGCACCCTGACCGACACCGCCCCAACCTGAGCCAATTGCAGCCATCCAAGCGCCTGCGCCTCCAGCCCCGCCTCCACCGGCGCCGAAAATCTCGCCCGTGTTTGTAATCAGGGCTATTGCGTTGAGGACGATGGCCGACCCTCCTTGACCGCCTGTGGAGGGACCATTGGCTCCGCTGCAGCATCGATCACCATCCCCACCTCCTGCTCCACCCGAACCTCCAGTAATCGTCCCAGAGTTGATCAAATGGAAAGGGGCATCGATCTGAATCGCGGTTCCTCCTTCCCAAGCTTGCAGGGTGCCGGTTTTGTCGGCAGCTGCAGCATTAGAAATGGCCGCGCCATAAATTTTCCCGGAATTGTTGAGGGTCACCGACGAGCCCACCGGTAATGCGCCAGTGCTGAACGCGGGCGTGGCTACGTTGTCTGAATAAATAACGACACCCGAGCTGATCGTGATGTTGGCGTTGAGGGGTGCAACTCCGTCCCAACCCGCTGCTACCGCCGCATCGTGAACGTTGTATTTGAGTCGGTTGGAGGAAACGGTCAAATCTTTCTGAATACAACCGTCCCCGCATGCGACCGGGGCCGAATCATCCCCAGAAGAATCACCTGATCCGTCCGAATCGGTTTGGGTGCTGGGATTTGTGCTCGAATCGCTGGTGGCTTTCTTGAAGAGATCGCTAAAAGCGCGATTGCCGCAGCCCACACTGCTTGCCCCCATAAAAAACAAAAAAAGGAAGGCGTGACAACTCACACACGTCCGATAAATAAGCTTGGCTGGGAGCAACATGAACGTACCTCAATTCCCAATTTTTTTTTTGCGGCGCCCCAACAAAACAGAAAAATCAGCGGTGTCGGCACCGATCGCTTCAGTTTAGCAGCGGGCGGCGTTAAACGGAATCCGTGTCACCTTTGACACGCGAATGGCCGAATAGCGTCAGAATTTTTCTCGCTGGATTTCGACGCCTGTCAAAATCTTAAACAGTCATTGTTTAACCATCCCCCTAAATCCATTCGGATTTTCCATACCTGTCCCCCGGCATGTGGCTTGCTTTAACTAGGGGTAACCATCTGGCCCCCTAGGAAAGGGATCCGCCAGACGAGAGAGACTGCGGCAGGGGAAAAGCCGCATTACAAAAAGACGGGGAGAGAAAAATGTTTCATCAGCACAAGACTTATTCAGTTTTCGCTACAGGCCTATTTCTGGCGTTATCCTCAGTCGGCTGCGGCAATATGTCCTCGGCTCGAATGCCGGTCAAAGCCCCAAGTTCCGCATATGCGGCAGGCTCGGGCTTTACAGCTACAGAGACCAGTAGCTCCAGTGCCTTACCGTGTTCCGGCCAATCCAATATTTTTCCGGATTACGATTACACGTTTGATGGCGCCAATCACTTCGCGGCATGCGCCGTCGAAAAAGACGTCTACAAGGTCGATGTCAGCGGAGAGAGCTCCGGGACCACCCAAGAAGTTTGTATTTTTCCGGCACAAGCCTACGACAGCGAAAGAGTGTACGTGAAACGCGATACCAAGGGCGTTCCGCTTTTTCAGTGCGCTTCGCTCAAACAAGGAAAAGTGCAGCTCAACTTTCCTTACACCAATTTCAACGCGCTCTTTATCGTGAACTCTGAAGATAAGAACGCGATGCAAGCCTGCCTAGCGGCAAAAGACTACTACGCCTGCCCACGGCAGTACTCGTACGGCCAGTTTCGCTAATCATTGGATTATTGAATTAAATCTTAGTGAACCATGCGGCTCGGAGCCTGAATATCCGAACTGCCGATCTCTTGATTGCCCTGCCGATAACGATCCACGAGAACAGAATCATGGGTCGGAAACGAATCCAGAATTTCGATCTGATCTTCTTCGTCAGTTTCGCGCGCCACGATCACAAACCAATAACCCGGCTTTTCGTCTTTGTACTTGCGAATAAAGTGGTACAGGCGCACGGGCGCGTCGCCACCCGCCTCCATGGTCCAAACCTCATCCGGAGTTTCTAGAGTCTCCTCGACGCATGACTCGTATTCACTGAAATTTTCGAGAGGAATATCGTCCGTCCTTCTCCCTTGCGTCATCTGCGCGCGAAGGGTCTCCTCCTCGGTCCATGCATCGGCCAAGCCATCCGTAGGGCCAGTCACTTCAGCGGGCTGCGCTGCATGATCGGTTGAGTTGAATTTCGAAGGCGCTGCTTTGCTCTTTTTCGGTTCCCACTGCATCCGCTCACCCCTCCGATAAAAATCCACCATGGCGGCATTGCGCGTCGTAAAGGCGAGATAGAGAAAGCTTGGCTCTCCGCGAAGAAAGAGACAAATGCAAACACACCAAACGCTCTTGTCGCCGGGCCCAGGCTGAAACTCTGAAATCAGAGTGTGGCGAAAATCGCCGGTCAGAGTTTTTTCTCTCCAGATTTCATCAGGCTCCTGGAGCGTCACCCAGCGAAGATGGGCAAGACGTTCGCGATCATCTGGACTCAGATCGCTTTTGGAAAGTTTCCGAAAGTATTCTTTTTCGAGACGCTCGACTTCAGGAGCGAAAAATCCTGCGATACAGTCTTCGGAGCAAAACGTTCTCTGATGCTCCTCTTCGACAAAGAGCGCCCGGTCATCGACCTGGAGCCCATGGGCGCAATGAGTACAGACCTCGAGAGCCTTTTTAGGCCCGCGCTGGCTGCCCCGCGCCGGGGTCACAGTTCCCCCTTTGTGAGCCTTACGGCCCGTCGAACGGGGATTTTTACGCCTTTCAATGGCTTTCTTCACGGACGCACGCTTCATATGCGCACCCTCTTGACTCTGATTGTAGCGGTCAAAAACACATGCCGTCAAACGGAGGGTGCGGTTTTTTTGACACAGGGTAAGATAACACCGAAAAAAGCGCCGCCTACTCGGCACATTCTAGCTGGATTTAGCACCCCCACCCTTGTTTCCAAGCCCAGCCGGCCCTATCCTAATAAAAGGTCCAAGACGGTCAACGCCATACCCAAGGAAGGGGCTGAGCATGATCTACGTCAGTGAAAACCAATTGAGTCAGGTGGAATACCTGCTTGCCCAATCGATGAACGGACATCATGTCCTTTTCGATTTGGATCTCATTAGAAACGCCGTGGGAGACAGTCCAAAAGAACTCTCGCAGGTCGAAATCAAGACGATCGAAAAACAAATCGAAACTCTGATCTCCAAGCCGACGCTGATGCATAAGCGCCTTTATCTTGAGACCCTCGCTCCCGAGACGATGCGCCGACTCATCCGCGTGTATTTCAATATCGTCGAAAATAATATTTTCGAAAAGGCCGAGGAGCTTCACTAATGGAAGTGACTCCCAGCAAAGCCTCGCTTGCAGCGCAAACCCAGGCGCAAAAAACCGCCGAGAAGCGCTCCAAAGACGCCGAAAAAGATGCCGATCGCCGAAGAATAGCGGCCGAGCAATCCGCGCGTAGTGCCGAAAGTGAAGCCAGCGAAAGAATCGATTACATTCGCGAGGAAAGCGCGAAAATCGCGTCCGCCGAGCAGGAGCGCCAAGGGCACAATCTGCTGACCCAGAAAAACAAGGGATACGAAAACCTCAGAAAAATGCGTCACGAACAGCAACAGGACATGCATCGCAGACATTCAGACGGAGAACGTGAGCTTGCCAAAACGACTGACGAAAACGAGCGCGCGCTATTAGGTGCCGAAGCCGATGGCCGCAATCAGCTTCGCGACACCCTCAATCGCCACGGACAGCTTGAGGAAAACGAGCATAAGCGCATGACCGGTCAATTTGAAAACTCCCAGATGGACCATACAATGAAGATGGACAACCTTTCTCAAAGGCATCAGGGACAGATCACCGAGCTCATGGACGACTACAACCTCGAAAACGAGCGTATGGAGTCGAACTCGGCGGAGGCACGAACCAAGGCCGACGAAAACTTTCAACGACGCTATAACGAAACCGTCTCTGAAAACGCCAAGAGCCTAGACCGACTCCATCAGGATGCCGGTGGCAAGCTCAATCAGATCCGAAACGACACCGCGCAAAAACTTTCAGCTTATGAGGCCAGACAGAGTGATCCTTTCTATAAAATGATCGATATCGACGCCAAGATCAAAGAAACCGAAAGCGATTTTGTTTTGACCGCGATCATTCCGGAACACGAACGAAAGCATGTGCAGGTTTCGGTTCGCGGTGACCAATTGGTTTTAACTGGTCAGCGCCGAAACGAAGAAAAACTCGAACTGGGTCCCGGCAGAATCAAAGGCAGCTCGTCTTTTCAGACGTATCAAGAGTCATTTCCGCTGCCGGTTTCCGTGGATGCAAAAAAACTCACTCGCGAGTTTGACGGCGATCGATTGATCGCGCGGATCCCAAAGAGATCTGCGGATTTTGCAGAGCGCTCACCTGCATCCAAGAAAGCATCACCCGAGCGCATTCGCGCAGAAAAGCCGCAATTTCCTGAAAATCTGCCTCAACCCCCCACTTTGCACCCGAGTTCGGGCTCACGCCCGCTCGGACGAACTCGCGGTTAGGCTGTCGCGACAGCTTGAGCTACTTGCTCGCCCAGTCTGACGAGAGTTTCGCGCTTTTGCTGGGTTTGCTCCAAAAGATCCAAGTCCGGCCGCCATCTGCCGGCCTCTCCGATCACAATGACGGTGGATGCGCCAAATAAAAAATATCCTTTTTCTTCGCCCCTTCGAAACGTACTCGAAGGTTTTCCCGAAGTCAGATGGGTCTGGACTATTTTTCCGACACAGAGCGCGCCGACTTCAATGTACGCGAGTTTTCCAAACCGCTGCGTATTCAAAATCGTCACCTGCCGCTCATTGGTCGCAAGAATATCGCCGCGCGCCGCGAGGGCTAACGGATTCACCGAATGCAAGGCACCGCCAATCCGATAGTGATCCTCAACAGTGCCTTCATCGGGATAATGAAATCGGTGGTAATCCGTCGGGCAAAGTCTTGCTAATAACAAGGGTCCATCTTGAAATGGCCTGGCTTTTTCAGCGCCACCCAAAAGAGCCTCCGCCGTCAGATACGCACCCTTGACAGGAAATGACTGCTCAGCGCGGATCTGATCAAAGGCCAAATACCTCGCTTCGGCAAAAGCCGGCATCGCGCCAGCTCCCGCGAACACGCGCGCGCCGGGACGAAATTTGCGAATAAAAAAATCATTGAACGAGGAGTACCGCGTCTCCTCGTACTCCTGCATCTGGATTTCGAAATCTCGGACAAAGGCTTTGATCTTGCTGCGACTCAAGCCGCTGTCTTGATAATGGCCATAAAGGCGACTGACGAAGTGTTTTGAAAAAAACCAATCCACAAGCTTGGCGCCGGGCCCCGTCTCATAGAGGTAGCGCATGAGGGTCTCGCCGTAGATCACCTCGGTTTGGACGGATTTGGATTGCCGATCGTAAAAAAGTACAGGCTGCATGGTTCTACAAACCTAACACAGTCCCTGGTTACTCCTTCACAAGGTCTTCGATTTCCTGGAGCATGAAACGAAGTCTAGAATGCAGGTCGTTGAGCTGCTTGAGATTATCTTTCAAGCCGCTCAGCGTGGAATTTTCGCGAGAGGTCGCAAGATAAGCTGGACGCTCCACCGTCTTGAGTTCCGGGGTCATATGGCGGCGCACTTGAGAAAACGCAGGCGCATGAAGATCATCCGTCTTGATGACTCTTCCTAATTCCAATCCCGCGTGAGCCAACTCGGCCTTTGCAACAGGAGCTGCAGCTTCGATTGCACTGAGGTCGGCGTTCTTGGCCTTTTTATAAACCTCGTGGAGGTTGGTGTAGAGGAAGGTCACTTTCTGGGTCGAATCACGGGATGCGGACATCAATTTGCTCCTTAATCAGCTTTTTCAGCGTCTACTCAGATCTCTCTAGGTTCGGCTCGTTCTGAACCGACCCACTCGTTGCCATGAGATAGAGCAACCCAGATGCCAACGGAGACGTCCGCTCCCTACTTTTTTCGTTCGCAAAAAAACCTGCTATTTCAAAGAGCTACACGCCTCCGGTTTCGCCATTGACCACATCTTAGGCACCCGTTCTGCCTAATGTTTTGACACCTGTAACAACCCCTCTTCCGTCACCTCCGAGAGGCCCTCACTGGATGCGTCCCATAAATGGGGTGGCAAACCCCGCCTGAACTCCGGCAAGATTGAATCATGAGTTCTGCATGAGTTCTGAAGGAACAGAGCCCACCTCACTGCCTTCGCGGCTCCTGGAGATTTCGAGCTCGCTTTTGATTCCAAGGGTCGACGTTGGAATGAAATCCCTCCCGCCTATCGCGATTTATCTTCAGTCGGACACAAGAAGGTGGGAACTTCTCAAATCCGCCGGCCAGGCTTTTTCTCCACTGGTGCTGAGCTCGCATCCACGGGTCTGGATTGACGAAAAAGATCTCCACCACCTTCCCGAAGCGATTCAACGCTCGTTGTCCCCAGAAAAAAGAATGCAGTCGCTCCGAGTTGAGGCTCTTGCCGTGATGAGTAAACTCTTTGAGGATCCCAATCCCGCCAATATCAAACGCAGCACTCAAATTGTGGGTTCACTCGTCTATGTGATGACGCGCGAACCGACGACCTTTGGGTTTTTGGCCAAGTTATCCAGCCACGATCCCTATACGGTTCAGCATTCGGTAGGCACGGCGGTCAACTGCCTGATGCTGGCTCGAAAACTGGGCATCACAGGCGAGCAAGAACTCGAAGAGGTCGGCATCGCTGGACTGCTGCACGATATTGGCAAAACAAAAGTCCGCCCGGAGATCATCAACAAACCGGGACCCCTCAGTCCCGAAGAATGGATGGAGATGCGAAAACACTCTGACGAGGGCTACAAGATCGTCGAAGACTGCGCGGACCTCAGCGAACGCACCAAGCGCGCGATTCTTGAACACCACGAGGACCTCGACGGAAAAGGCTATCCTCAAGGAGTACCTTCACAACAAACCCATCTTTTTTCGAGAATTGTCGGGCTCTGCGACATCTTCAATGCGCTCACGACTCAGCGCAGTTACTCAAATGCTCGAACACCGTTTGAGGCGTTTGCACTCATTCGCGAGAAAATGAGCCACAAGGTGGATCCTCTACTCCTGCGCGAGTTGATCTTGATCTACGGCGGGCAACCGACCTAGCTGTCTTGAGTTTCAGACTCGGACGCGTCTTTCTTTGGAGTGAAACTCATCTTGATCGAGAGATGAATGTCATTCTTGCTCAGCACTTCCTGAATGAGCGCCTTCGGATCCACTTTTTCGCTGAGTCGGGTCATGAGGTCCCCGGAGAGGTTTTGCAAAAACTCTTTTCGCGTTTTGTTGGCGGATTCAAGGATGGTCCCTAAGAGCTCCTTGGGGAGCTTGAAATCCGAGACCAGTCCCCGAAGGCTTTCTTCAGTCAAAAACAGCGTTCCCACACCCACGGTGAGCATGCGCTTCATGAAGTCGCCGGCCTTGCTCTGAATGTCGTCAGCCATAAATTTCTCCCTGAATCAGTACGATTAAAGCGTGCGAGCCTGTTTCTCGAAGCTCCTGAACATGGCGGGCAAACTTCCCTTTACGAGCTTGTTCAAAATAAAGCCCGGCACCGGAATGTTGAATTCAATCTCTATCGCGTATTTGACCGTGGTCTTTCCGGGCCCCGCGCTCTTGAGCTCCCAGTAGCCTTGATTTTTTTTGAGCGTATCGCTGCTCACCATCGTCCAATCGATGCGGCCGGCAGCCAAATCTTCTTTATGGTCCAACGTATAGGTCAGATCCTTCATGATCGTCATTTCATATTTGGCGCGAGCGTGTCCCGCAGCCTTGCGCTCAACATGAATGGCGTTACAGCCCGTCACAAACTTTGGATAATCCTCGTAACGCGTGATCGCCTGAAAAAGTTTGT
>CAMBEX010000101.1 GCA_945865865.1 Bdellovibrio sp. ZAP7 | reverse complement strand
TTGGCCATTCCGCCACCGGCCTCTCCGACGGGTTTAGGAATCTGGGTAAAAAAATCAATATTGAGCGCCGGAAGGCCCTGCTGAAGCACGTAGAAAAAAACCAAAAATAGCGGCGCGAGTACTCCTAGAGCCGCAACCCCCAGAAGCCCCATCATCAAGCGGTTTTTCAACTTCCTAAAAAACAGGCGTGCGCTCAACGCGCTCTGTAAGCGATCATCACGCATTGAGGCCACTCCTTTTCTTGGAGCGCCAAACCAGAAATCGCGCAACGCCATTGATGGCAAACGAAACCGCAAAAAGCGAAAGCCCCACGGCTGCGAGTGCCGAATGATGAAGGTCACTCGTGGCCTCGGCGTACTCATTGGCAATAACGCTTGCCATGGTTTGGGCGGGCGCAAAGAGTGAGCCCGAAATACTCGCGCGATTTCCGATCACCATGGTCACAGCCATTGTTTCACCCATGGCGCGACCCAAACCTAAAATGACTGCGCCAAAGATTCCGGACTGCGAACTCTTTAATACAGCGACTCGGATCATCTCCCAGCGAGTCGCGCCGAGGGCAAGAGCTGCTTCGCGTTGATTCATCGGGACCGCACGAAAAACCTCGCGGCAAATCGACGAAATCGTGGGCGTGATCATGATCGCCAAAATCAGGCCCGCGGCAAACATTCCCACACCAAAGGGTGGTCCCTGAAAAAAGGGCAAAAACCCGAGCTTTTGTCCAAGAAACGGCTGCACATGAGTTCGCAGGATGGGGGCCAGGACAAAAATTCCCCAGAGCCCATAGACGACACTCGGAATCGCAGCCAACATCTCGACCAGAAACCCCAGTACCCCGGCTATTTTTCTGGGCAGAACTTCAGTTAAAAAAAGCGCGACACCCACGCTCATGGGTACTGAAATCGCAAGCGCGAGCGCTGACGACACCAAGGTTCCGTAGATAAAAGCCCCCGCACCAAACTCGTCAGTTACGGGATTCCACTCCGTGGCTTTTAGAAATCCAAAACCAAACTGCGCAATAGCAGGTTTCGCCAGCTTGAAAACTTGAAACGCAATGGCGCCCAAGAGAATGAGGATTCCGATTCCAGAAGCCTGAAGCACTTTTTGAAAAATACGATCCCCGACATGCACCTCGCGCCGTTTTTTCAAACGCAGCGAGCCTTGCGTGTGGAGGACCGATTTTGAAAAGTCAGTGACGGAAAGCTGCGGTGGGGTCACTCGGTTTTGATTTCCTGGATTCGGGCTCGAACTTTGGCGACCAACTGCTTGGGCAATGGCGCGTAGGTCAACTTTGCCGCGGTTTTTTGACCGTCAGCCAGTGCCCAGTTCAAAAACTTCACCAGCTTCTTGCCTTTCAGTGCATCCATTTTCTGATAAACCAGCAAATAGGTGAAGCTCGAAATCGGGTAGACGTCTTTTCCAGCCGCATTTGTGATGGAAACCCTGAAATCTGCCGGAATGGTTTTGAGCGCGCCTTCTGCCGCGGCAGTCACGGCTTTCATGCTGGGAGCCACCCAGTTTCCAGCTTGGTTTTTGATCACGGCTGAAGGGAGCTTATTGCTCTCGGCATAAATGTGTTCTACGTAACCCACCGCGCCTGGAGTTTGTTTGATGAGTCCTGTGACGCCCTCGTTGCCTTTTCCACCCAGCCCTGTGGGCCATTTCACTGATTTTCCGGAGCCCACTGTCTTTGCGAACTCGGGGCTAGCCTTGGCAAGATAATCGGTAAACACCGAGGTTGTTCCGCTTCCATCCGATCGGTACGCCACCAACATCGGAAGTTTTGGAAGTTTGACACCTGGATTTTCAGCAGCGATTTTGGCATGGCTCCAATCCGTGATCTTTCCTAAAAAAATATCAGCAAGGACTTGTGACGAAAATCGCAGAGGCTTATCGAGCCCAGGTAGATGGTAGGTCGCAACGACTGCTCCCAAAACCGTCGGAATATGAAGGACAGGGGTCGAAGATTTCGCGAGCTCTGCATCGGTCATGGGGGCGTCGCTAGCGCCGAAGTCGACCGACTTTTCGAGAAGCTGACGGATTCCGCCACCGCTTCCGATGGATTGGTAATTGATTTCAACAGAGGCATCGACCGCGCGGTAATCTGAAAACCATTTCGAATACAGTGGGAACGGAAAAGTCGCTCCCGCCCCATTGATCAAAGTAGGATCGGCAAGTACCGCCGTGCTTGAAAAAACCACCAGGGCCGAAAGCCGCATGAGCGCTGAAGTAAATTTCATAAACCTAAGTCTCCTATGGATAGGGTTACTTTAGCAAAATACAGGTGACGGATTTGTCAGGATCGCGTCAGGAAACCGACCATAGCCAAAGCGGGCTGACTCAGTTAACCTAGAGCCCCATGCACTCCCTTTACTCGGATCTCGAAGCCCGTGGAATCATTAAGCAAGTCACTGACCCTGACCTAGCTAAAATTATGGGTCAAAAACCTCTCACGCTTTACTGCGGCTTTGACCCCACCTCCGACAGCCTTCATGTGGGAAGCCTACTGCCCCTTTTGACCTTGCGACGTTTTCAGTTAGCGGGACATCGGCCCATTGCTCTGGTCGGCGGCGCTACCGGCATGATTGGCGATCCCAGCGGAAAATCACAAGAGCGGTCACTCTTAGGCCCTGAGCAACTTAAGATCAATCAGGCCGGAATCACTGCAGTGGTTTCACGCTTTCTGGACACGACCGGAAGCAATGCGGCGCTTGTCGTGAACAATGCCGATTGGTTTAACGGAATATCTTACATCGATTTTTTGCGCGACACGGGCAAGCACTTTACCGTCAATCATATGCTCGCCAAGGAGAGCGTACGCGCGCGACTCGAGGACCGCGAACACGGAATTTCTTACACCGAATTTTCGTACATGCTGCTTCAGGCCTACGATTTTTACGTCCTGAGCAAAAAGCAAGGTTGCACGCTGCAGATCGGCGGCTCCGATCAGTGGGGAAACATCACGGCCGGGATCGAACTCATCAGAAGAATACGAGCGGCGGCGCACGACTCGGCGGCATCCGAAGTATTTGGACTCACTCACCCGTTAGTTTCAAAATCCGACGGGACTAAATTTGGAAAAACCGAAGCCGGCACTGTGTGGCTCGACCCGAAAAAAACAAGTCCGTATCAGTTTTATCAATTTTTTATCCAGACCACTGACGCGGACGTCATGACCTACCTCAACTATTTTACGTTCTTGTCGCTTGAGGAGATCGCGCGGCTGGGGGCATCCATGCATACCGCGCCCGAAAAGCGCGAAGCCCAGCAAACGCTCGCACGCGAAGTCACTCGTCTTGTTCATGGCGCCGAAGAACTCACTCGCGCGGAGCGCGCCACCCAGGCTCTTTTTGGAACTGAAATCCGAGAGCTCGATGCTCGCACGCTCTTGGATGTTTTTGCGGGAGCCCCCAAGACTGAGCTAGAAAAATCGCGGCTCGGTAGCCTCACTTTGATCGACGCACTGGTGGATTCCACGCTCTGCGCTTCAAAAGGGGCGGCTCGTAAGGAAATCCAGGCGGGTGGAATTTACGTCAACAACGTTCGCGCCTCAGATGTGAACGCGACGCTTGGCACTTCCGACTTAATCGCTGGCGCGTACCTGGCTCTCAGAAAAGGTAAAAAAAACTACCACCTCTTGGCTTTTCACTCATCCACTTTTGGGCGGGCGGGCGCGGGCGCATGATTTTCGGCGCGAAGCGCTTTTCTGATTTCACGAGAGAGCGCCCAAGGCTTTTCAATCTGAGGCATGTGACCTGTCCCTTGAATCGAGCGAAAGAATGCTTTTTTGCCAGGCCGCGCCTCCAAAAGCTCTAGCCACGCTTGTGCAAACCCTGGGGGAATTAACCGATCATCTTCACCCCAGAGCAGATACACGCGGGCATCCACGGATTCTAAAAGGGGTTCCGGCAGATGGTCTTCGCGAAAAGATTCTAAAAACTGCCGCACGTCATCGCGCTCAAAAAAATCGGCAAAAAGAGGCGCCACCCATTTGAACCAAATGGGCTCCTTCGAAAAAAGTTCGCCTCTATAGGCAGAAAAACCTGTTTTGAAAAGTCCCTGAACAAAAGATTCCCACTCAAGACGCTTTTTTTCAGAACCAAACGCTCCCGATGGATTGACCAAAAGCAGGGTTTCGGGCCCTTTTTCACGACGTTTGAGCTGTCCTTCCTTGGGAGACTTTGCCGCTCGGCCTACGGTTCCAGCGTAATGTGCAGCAAGCCAGCCCCCGAGAGAATGTCCTAAAATCGTGTGAGGCTGAAGCGAGTGCAAAAGATCATGCGTGGCGCGAATCAAAAGTCCCATCTCCGCGATGCACTTTTCGTGAGAGAGAAAACCATGAAAGCCGGGAAAGTCGACCAAGACCACTTCATCAAATTCTTTTTTGAGCGTGGGATAGATGAGGGCTAAAACGCCGATCCACGAGAGCGGTGAATCCGCCCAGCCCGGTAAAACCACAAACCGGCGAGGCTCTAAATGCTTTCGAGCTTGAGTCGTCGGCCGGAGAGTTTTTCTCCACACACCGAGCTTGAGCTCCCCGCTCCGTCGCAACTCAAAGCGGTAGCCCGCGCGCCGAAGCCCGAGACCAGCCAATGCGTGAGTCCCACGCAAAATAGCGGTCGGCAAAAGAGACGGCAGACGCTGAAATACGGCGGGAGTACGCAAAAAATAAACCTCTACGGCTCAGCCTAGCACAGGGACTCCGCTGACGCGGAGTTCTGAGGCCATGGATTTACCCTGCGCAATGGGGTTGTGATGGACGCACCGCCTCTTTTTCGATAGCAGTAAAAATACATGTCACCCCTCCGCCAGATTTTTCGCGCTGACTCCAAGCTGACCGACATCTTGGCTGCTCAGCGGTTTACGCTTTCAGCCGAAGTCATTCCGCCGCGAAATGGGGCCCAACAGGCATCCGTTTTTTCTCAGATCCAGGCACTCACTGAAAATGGCGCGCAATTTCTTGCAGTCACCAAGGGCGCAGGCGGGAGCCTCCGGGGCGGAAGTCTGCCGATTGCACAAGCCGTCAAAGAGCGCTTTAACGCCCCTTGCATCGCACATTTTACCTGTCGCGACCTCACGCCCCATGACGTTGAAAACCAGCTCATGGATCACCACTATTTTGGGATCCGAAACATCTTGGCACTGCGGGGCGACCCGCCGGATGGAAATTCTACCTGGAATCCACGCGAGGGCTCCTACCAATACGCCTATCAGCTCATTGAGCAGATCCGCAGCCTGAATGAAGGGCGCTACCTCGATCGACAGGGCGGACCTTCCTCCGATTCGCAAACCCAAACAGATTTTTGTATCGGTGCGGCCGTTTATCCCGAGCATCCCCATGAAGGCGAACGGTTAAAGTTTTTTAAGCTCAAGGTTCAGGCCGGCGCCGAATACGCCATCACACAGATGCTCTTTGATCCGGATGCCTATGCGCGATTTATGGATCTTTGCGCGAAAAATGGGATCGCAGTGCCTGTGTTGCCTGGGACCCGACTTTTGAAAACACAGGCGCAGGCGCTTCGGGTCGCAAAGAAATTTGAAGTGAGTATCCCACAGGCGCTCTTGAATGAGCTCGACTCCGAAGAAACTCCTGACTCGGTTGCGCGCTCCGTTGAACGCTTTCTCCGAATGACGGAGAGATTCAAACAGCTCGGCGCTCCGGGTATCCATCTTTTCGTACTGTCCGACACTGCCGGCGCGTCTTTAGCTCTCAAGCAGTTGAGAGAGTTGGCAGACGGCTAAAAAAAAGCGATACTCGGTTGAGCGCTTCATTCCATTCCGTGCCGGGGTGGCGAAATTGGTAGACGCACAGGACTTAAAATCCTGGGTTCCGAAAGGGACGTACCGGTTCGATTCCGGTCCTCGGCACCATAAAATAAAAAGCTCGAGCCGCAAGGTTCGGGCTTTTTGTTTTTTGCGTGTCGGCGGGGCGGAATCGAAGTGGGACCCACGAAAACGTAACGGTGATTTAACGGGCCGTTGCCGAAGACTGAGCGGGTTTTCCGGCTCGGCCCCCAGGAGGCTGAACGGGCGCTAGTGGCTTCGAGACCTGATCGCTGACCCGGGCATTTCTAGCATTAGCCCCGGACTGTAGGTCGATCTTTTGCTTAAAGTAGGCCTCACAGATCGGTGCCGCTTTATGCGTCTCAAAGTATTTCGGAGATTTTCGAAGCTTCCGGATTCCCAATTCAGCATTGAGCGCGGGGCAAAGCATGACGAGCTTGCCGAAGCATTTGTGGCTGGCCATCGGATCACATGCACCGACAACATCAAAAAATGCACTCGCCCCCTGACCGATAAAAAAGAAATCTCCCGAACGGCAACGTCGCAGGGCTTCATTGGGGTCAGAGCGAATCAAGGCCTGCATTTCAAAAACCAAGCTCGTAAATTCGCCGTTTTTATTATCCAAGACAACATCTTGCGATTGCTGAAGGAGACCAAAATTAGTCTGTTTGTCATAGGTCACGCCATTATGACGTGAAAGATGATTATCCACCGTCTGCGCGTCCCAACGAGGAGTAGAGGCCCGAGGCGAAGTCCAGTCCCATTGAGGACCCGCAGATCTTCCCTTCATGTCTGTGACACAAGTAGGGTCTCCAGCTGACTCCTTGAGAGTAATGGACAGAGCTTTTGCGGCGAGTTGTGCAACTTTTCCGGACGATGCCCCGATGGGAACTGCCTCTTGAGCGGCCATCAAGATGAGGTCAGACAAGGGTTTAGAGATCTCATGCCCTTTGAGGCAGCATTGAACCGAAGGCAAGCAGTCAGCAGCAAATGCATGGTTTTGAACCGGCGCCCAGGCTACAAGCCCCACCCAGAAAAGCCAACCGGCAGTGATCCCAACAGACAGCCTCATACATTCTAGGATACGCGAGGCTCGATTGGGACGGCAATCCTGTTTTTTTACCCAATCCTCGGCAAAACGACACAATTATGACTCTAATCCTGAATGCATAATACCCCAGGACCTCTTTCCTTGAATCTCCGCCTTGTATCTATGCCCCAGCTTTGAGAAGGAGACTTTTATGATTCAAAACCCGCTTCTAAAACCGTTTCTAGCACGCGACGAGTCCGTCCCTTTTGACGAAATCCAGGTCGAACATTACCTGCCCGCTCTTGAAGCAGCAATCGCTCAAGCTCAAGATAAACTCTCAGCCCTGAGGTCCA
Organism: Bdellovibrio sp. ZAP7; assembly: GCA_945865865.1. GTDB lineage: Bacteria > Bdellovibrionota > UBA1018 > UBA1018 > UBA1018 > CAMBEX01. Next base: position 2,042 of record CAMBEX010000101.1, on the reverse strand, counting down.
ATCCCGCGCCGGCCGGTTTCGAAAACACGATTGTCGCGCTTGAAGAGTCCAGCGAACTCGTCGATCGGATTGCATCCATTTACGGCAATCTCGAAGTGGCACACGCTGATGACGCTCATCAGGCGATTGCGAAAGAGTTTTATCCAAAACTTTCAAGCTTTTCTTCGGACGTCTCTCTGGACTCCCAGATTTTCGCCCGAGTGAAGGCCGTTCACGATCGCCGTCAGGAACTCCCACTCAATCCTGAGCAAGCCAAACTTCTAGAAAAGACCTACCTGAGTTTTACACGAAATGGCGCGCTCCTCGACGAGAAGGGCAAAACCCGCCTGCGTGAGATCGACCTAGAACTTTCAATTCTCTCACCAAAATTTTCTGAAAATGTCCTCAAAGCGACCAACGCTTTTGAACTCTGGATCACCGACTCCAAAGAACTCGCAGGTCTCCCTGACTCCGCGCTTGAGGCGGCGGCGCATGCGGCTGAGCAAAAAGGCGGAAAAGGCCAGTGGCTTTTCACGCTCCAGGCTCCGAGCTACATGCCCCTGGTCACCTACGCCGACAATCGCGAACTGCGCGAAAAGGCGTGGAGAGCCTACGGTTCAAAATCCTTTGGCGATGCTCATGACAACCAGGAAACCATCTTGCGCACAGTAACTCTGAAGCACGAGCGCGCCAAACTCTTGGGCTTTGAAACACATGCTGCCTACGTGCTGGCGGAACGCATGGCTAAGAACGCCAAGACCGTTCACGAATTCATGACTGGAATTTTGAAAGTTTCAAAAAACGCTGCCGCGCGCGACCTCGATGAGGTTCGAACTTTTGCTCGAGAGACTGCAGGCATCACTGAAGTTAAACCCTGGGACCTGTCCTATTTTTCAGAAAAACTCAAAGAACAGAAATACGCTTTCAACGAAGAGCAACTTCGCCCCTACTTCAAACTTGAAAACGTCGTGGCCGGAGTTTTCGAACACGCAAAACGGCTCTATGGTCTCCAGTTTAAAGAAGCCAACGAGGTCAAACCCTACCACCCGGACGTAAAAACGTACGAGGTTCTAGACGCTGAAGGCTGCTATTTGAGCTTTTTTTATACGGATTTTTTTCCGCGCAAAACAAAAAAGCCGGGCGCCTGGATGACGAGCTTTCGGGAGCAAGGAATCTGGTCTGGAACTGTCAAACGTCCTCACGTTTCAATCGTGTGCAACTTCACCCAGCCCACACCCACCAAGCCTTCACTTCTGACCTATGACGAAGTGAGAACCCTTTTTCATGAGTTCGGCCACGCGCTGCACGGGATGCTTTCGCAATGCTCGTACCGAAGCCTGGGTGGCACCCAAGTCTACTGGGACTTTGTCGAACTCCCTTCGCAAATCATGGAAAATTGGGTCGGCGAAAAAGAAAGCCTGGATCTCTTTGCTCGGCACTATGAAACCGGCGAACCCATTCCTGCCGAACTCGTCGAAAAAATCAAACGTGCACAAAAATTTCAGTCCGGCTGGATGTCGCTTCGCCAACTCCAGTTTGGGTACTTGGATATGGCTTGGCATTCGACGGACCCTACGCAAATTCAGGATGTCGATGCCTTTGAAGTTCGGGCCACAGCGGAGACGAGACTGATCGAAAAGATCCCGGGCACAAACGCTTCGTGTTCGTTCAGTCACATCTTTGCAGGCGGGTATTCGGCCGGTTATTATTCCTACAAATGGGCTGAAGTTTTGGATGCTGACGCGTTCGAGTTTTTCAAAGAAAAAGGCCTTTTTGATCCAGAAGTCGCGCGAAGCTTTCGAGTCAATATTCTAGAAAAAGGCGGAACCGAACACCCGATGGAGCTCTATAAAAAGTTTCGCGGGCGTGAACCCGACGCAACCGCGCTTTTGCGGCGTGACGGCTTGATTTGATTTTGGCGTGAACCGCGTTTTATTCCGCTGGAATTTCGTCGGCCAAGTGAATGACCGCGTCGGGAAGTTGTCCGGGTACGAAGGATTTTCCAGTTTTCTTGGAGATTCGTCGCGCGTTTGAAAAACAGAGCGCGCGGATAGAAGTCGGGA
>CAMBEX010000100.1 GCA_945865865.1 Bdellovibrio sp. ZAP7 | reverse complement strand
CTCAAATGAAAAAACTTTTGGAAGAATCAAAGCGCATCATCGGCATTCGCTCGGTGTGCGTGGACGGAAACGAAGAGGCGGCCAACTATGTTGCGACGCTGATGCAATCGCACGGATTAAAAACGCAACTGCAGCAGGTTACCCACTCTTTCGAAAACATCTCCAAGCGACAATTTAATGTGATCGGCGTCTTGGGCGACCCTCTAGTCGACAGGAAAACCCGAAAAGGTCTGTTGCTGTGCTCTCGCCTGGATACTGATTCTCCGGGAGTTCTCGAAAACTGGACTGCAACCCCGGGGGGACCGTTTGCCGCAAGCGTGAAGGACGGCAGAATTTTTGGTCTAGGAGCATCTCAGGGAAAGCTAGATTTGCTGTGCAAGCTTCACGCGATCGCAAGGCTTCGGGAAAGAAAACTTCGCATGCCGATTTATCTGGTGGGCACGTGTGGCGGAGAGTTGGGAATGTTGGGGGCAAAATATCTTATCAAGTCCCTATCGCTCAACCCCAAATATGTGGCCGTGGGAGGCGCGAGCGATCTAAAGATCGTGACCTCTCATAAGAGCTTTAACGCTTACAGGATCACCGTTGCTTACCAGCAGGTAGAGCGCGATGCGCGAGGTTTTAATCGGCAGGCGGCACTTCACGTTTTAGGAAGGTCAGCACACGGAGCAACGCCGGAGCTGGGCGTGAGCGCAATCCAGCGGATGATGGATGTTTTAGTGCGGGCCACCGAAGCGGGATTTGAAATGCGATACACCGAGCTGGGCGGCGGCGAAACAGTCGACAAGGTTCCAGATCGAGCGACCGCGAAATTATACCTCAGTTCGCATCAGCTCGAGGATTTTAAGAGGTTTTTTGCGGACGTAACTCGATCACAGGGGTGGGAGCGCGCGTTTTCTCTGGAGCTCGGCGGATTGGGTGAAGCGGGAATTCGGTTTTTACCCGACGCGATTTTTCCATGTATCAATGACGTCATGGGCTTTTTTAGGCTGCTCGCAGGGCAGTTGCAGGCGCATGTTGACGGGGCCTATGCGCCCGCACACTCCACTGTGAATCTTGGAAAACTCAGTCAGAGAACGGGCGCGGTGGAGCTTTCTTTTGATCTGCGACTTCTCCCGAGCGTGCCGGAGTCCGAAGTGGACCTAGCCATTCAGCAGGGCATCCGCCAGCTTGCCACACATTACTCCAACCTAAATGTCACCGTTGTTCGTGAACGAATGAGTCCGGCGCTGGTAGTTCCCGAGGACTCTGACTGGGTAAAGGTCTGTAGGAGCGCGAGAAAGTCCGCCGAAGTCGAGGGCGCGGAGGTCGAATTGAGCCGCGACGCAGTGTCATCAGAGGCGGCACTTTTTTTTCAGGCTGGATACGATGCGGTTGTATTCGGCGCGGGGCGCGCGAGCGATAACGGCCATAGCCCAAATGAATTTAACCTCCTAGATCAGCTCGATCAATCCGTACGGGTCTATGAAAAACTGATTGAGCAGGTGTGCTTATGATTATCTTGAGGGAAATTCAGGAAAAAGACATCGACGCTCTTGAGCGGTTTGCGCAAATCCCCGGCTTCATTAACCTTCAGAACGATCGCGACGCGCTCATAGATAAAATAAAGCGCTCCCAGAAGGCGTTTAGTTCTGAAATCTCGAACAAAGACGACGGAAAATACCTGTTTATCGCAGAAGATACCGAGTCGGGTAAGGTCCTCGGGACGTCAATGATCGCCTCGCAACACGGCACTGTCGAATCTCCACACTTTTACTTTCAGGTGGGGAGCGAAGAAAGATATTCAAACAGCATCAGCACGGGTTTTATTCATGGAACTTTAGAGCTTGTGCATGACACCAATGGCCCCTCGGAAATCGGGGGGTTGGTGTTGGACCCAGACCATCGAAATACTCCGGAGCGGGTTGGCAGACAGATCTCTTTTGTTAGGTTTCTCTTTCTTGGGCTACATAAAAATCTTTTCAGAAAGAAGCTTCTCGCGGAGCTTTTGCCGCCGCTCAACAAAAAAGGTCAGTCCCCACTTTGGGAGGCGATTGGCCGACGATTTACGAATATGGACTACTGGGAGGCCGATCAACTTTGCCAGAAGGATAAGGGGTTTATTTTCTCTCTTTTTCCATCAGGGAAGGTTTACACAACGTTTCTTTCGGCCGAGGCTAGGAACGCGATTGGAAAAGTGGGGAAAGAAACCGAGCCCGTCGTACACATGCTCAACAAGATCGGATTTAAGTATAAAAATCAGGTGGACCCGTTCGATGGCGGACCACACCTTTGGGCTGATGTTGAGGATCTTCTGCCCGTGAAAAACATTGCCCATGCGAAGTACCAAAGGCCTCTGAGCGAAACGGCACGTCTAGACTTTCAGGGAGGGTTGCTTTGCAAGGCGCGGCAGGCACCTGGAACTTTTCGTGCGGTCTCGGTGAGCGCGGTCATTAGCCAGGGTCGTTTGGAGCTGGCCGAGAAGGCTGTGGAAATAGAAAAGCTGCTCAGCCTTTCGCCAGGAGACGAAGTTGAGTTCATGCCGTATTATTAGGCCGCACTAGGATCCGCCCAGCGGCGAAATGCGAAGGCATTAAAACAAAAAAGGCGGAGCACTTTCGTGATCCGCCTTTTGCATTTTTTTTGTTGCCGAAAGCTTACTGTTGAATTGTTTTTCCAACGTTTGAAGCTTGAGGGCCCTTGGGTCCGTCGATCAGCTCAAAATCAACCTTCTGGCCTTCAGCCAAGCTTTTGAAGCCGTCGCCTGCGATCGCAGTGTAGTGAACGAAAACATCGCGATCCACGCCATCAGCGGTGATGAATCCAAATCCTTTGGCGTCGTTGAACCACTTAACCATTCCTGTTGCCATTTAAAACCCCCTTATAAAGATAGAGTCGCCGTGTGAAGCGCGACCAAAAGCGCAACTTAACTCAACAACTAAACTCGCTGAGTGATGCCGTCAAATAAAAACTAAGGAATTTAATAGAAGAATTCTAATGAGGGGGGGGCCGCCTTGAGGCGTAGAAGGTTCGACTGGCGTGGAGCGGTGCGGGAAATTTAAGGAAAAAGCTGCGGCGCAAACGTGCGGGGACAGAGGCAAGAAAATCGGAGAGCCGCACTGGTGGCGGCTCTCCGGGGTTTCGTTAAGTAGATATTTAGAAACTAGGGCCGCGAGCAAGAGGTCCCATCTGAGTTTGTCCGTAGACACCTGCCGCACCCATGTACTGCGGCTGAGCTAAGGGCATCCCCGCAGCTTGTGGCGTGGGCATCTGCGTATTGAACTGGCGCAAGAAGTTTTGTCTTTCCACCACTCGGTTTGCAGCCCCACTCAGGAGTTGCTGAGATTGCATCAACGACATGCGCTTGCTGTTGCAGGCTTCGAATGAAACTTCGTCCCATCCGTCCTTGTTCATCATGCTGGTTGAGCATGCGTTGAATGCCTCCTGTTGCAGGCGGCGCAGGTGATTTTGGTAAATAGGATGTTGTGCAAGCTGTTGCTGAATCATTTGCGGATCAGTTCCAGCGGGGAGGAACATTGCGTACTGGTTGGCAACGGAGTTGAGCTTGGCTTCAGTCTGTCCGATTTTGATCTCGGAAAGATGGTTTTCAAGGTGCTTTCGCTTGCCATCGCTCACGCTTCCGGATTCCAGTAAGTCATTCATGGACTGTTCGGCCCGGTCATAGGCTTCTGCGCTGAACTTGTTGAGCTTGAGATCGCGTTTCACGATTTCAGAAGTCAGATCTGAGGCTTTATCATCGGCGGAGTCATCCAGCGGACGGGATTTCCGCGTCCAAAGCCTAACATCGCTTCTCAAGCCGTCGAGCTCTGACGAGCTCGCCCGAGCGAGTTTATCTTTGATCAACTTGAGCTGGCTGTCAGAGACGCTCCTGCGCTCCTCGCCAGCCTCAGCAAGAGAGAGTTTGCCTGTGCGAACGAGCTCCTCGATTGCCCGAAGGGCTTTGCGATTATTGTCCGCAGAATCACGGCAGTTCTTGGCGACATAGACCAGGTTTTCAACGCGTTTACGTTTTGCCTCAGCAATCTTAGTCGCCTCCTCGGCTAGGCGAGCACGCTCTTGAGCGTCTAGGGTCTTCTGGCTCACGAACTTCAGCCCCAGGGATTCGTGCTTAGCCATGTCGTCGTCCTGATCGATAGGGGTCCACTGGAGTACGAGTTCGGCATCGACGTCCGTATTGATCTCGAGATTCTTGGTGAGTTCCGAAAGTTTCACGAAACTTTCGCTGCCATATTTGTCTTTCTCAGACGGGTTCTCGCTGCGAAATTTCTTCACGCAGTCGCTGCCTCCGCGGTCCTCAATGATCACACCGACCTGTCCAGCGCGGTTTTCTGTGCGAAAGCTAAAGTGTTCAGCGCAGATCTTTGGGACAAATCCCTTCAGCGTGACCGACCCGGCGCTGTTTCTTGCGCCAAAGCGATCCTTACCGCCAAAGACGTCTTGCGCCTCGGATACTGAAAGTTGTTTGGTTGCCGCGGCGGCAGTCAGGGGGACCAATTGCAGCGCCAGCGAAATAAAAAGCAGCTTCTTTGAGTGAACCATAATTACTCCTCTTCTCTTCGTGTCTTGATCGAATTCCCGCGTCTTGCGGCAATCCAACGCCCGCCTCTCAAGCGGGTTTTCTCTTGGGATAGGTAAAAGCAAGCTGCGGGCCAGCGGCGCAAAGGCAAGAGCGCCAGGCCGCCGCCATGCAAAAACAAATAAAAACAGAGGGTTATGTAAGCGCCCACACTTAGCCAGGGAAGGTTTGTCTGACAACTAGTCAGTGAGCCGTCTAAAGTTTAGTCAGCTTGAGAGGCGTCTCGAACTGCTTGCGTGAGGTGAGTTCCATCATTAGAAAGAAGAGATGCAAAACTCTGAAATTGAACAGGGCCCTCGTGCCCCAGATCCGCTGGGTATTCAAAGAGTTCTGGAGCCCAAGGGTTTCTTGCCCCAGCAGGCGGAGAGGGTGGACCCATCGCTTCCGATTGCAGCCGATGAGCTTCTGATTGACGTCGAGAGTCTCAACATCGATTCGGCGAGTTTTCATCAGATATCGGAAGCCTGTGGCGGTGACGTTGCGAGAATCGAGAGTCACATTTTAGAACTCGTGGCATCTCGCGGAAAACACCACAACCCGGTGACCGGCTCGGGCGGAATGCTCATCGGCCGCGTGGCCCAAGTTGGATCGCAATACCCAGTAGCGGAAAAACCCGTTCAGGTCGGTGACCGAATCGCGACCCTTGTGTCGCTTTCCCTCACCCCTCTTCAGATTCGTAAAATCAAAAAAATTCACCCGAAGATTGACCGCGTAGACATCGAAGGGCACGCGATTCTCTTTGCCTCTGGGCTTTTCGCCAAGCTTCCCCAAGACCTTCCGGAAACAGTCGCGCTTGCCGTAATGGATGTGGCCGGCGCCGCCGCGCAGACGCGGACATTGGTTCGCGAGAACGACACGGTGGTCGTCATTGGCGGAGGAGGAAAGTCGGGAGTGCTTTGCCTTTTTGAGGCGAAGCGCAAGGCCGGAGTAAGAACGATCGCAGTGGACTACACCAGGGCAGCCACTGAAAGGCTCTCGGGGCTCTCATTTGTGGATGAAGTGATCCAGGCGGACGCCAGAAATGCAGTCGAAGTGATGGACAAGGTCTGGGCTGCCACCAAGGGTCGAATGGGTGATGTCGTGATCAATGTTGCCAATGTTCCTGACACAGAAATGTCGAGCATTCTGAGTTGCCGCAATAAGGGTATTGTTTACTTTTTCAGCATGGCGACGAGTTTTACGCGCGCGGCCCTAGGGGCCGAAGGCGTGGGCGCGGACGTAGACCTGCGCATCGGTAATGGGTATACTGCGGGACACGCAGAGCTTTCGTTGAATATTCTCAGGGATAGCCCCGAGCTTCGTCGCCTGTTTGAGAAGACATACGTATAGAGTTTTGAAGCTTGGTAAGGAGACCTTTCGAAATGGCGCACCTTGCGTTGGACAAACAGGTGGTAAATCGGTGTCGTGATCTTGCCCTCAAGATCGCAGGCCCGATTGAGGGCCTCATTGCAACTCACACGACCGTTGCGATCGAACGCGCGACCTTGCGTCTGCTTGGGGTTGAGGGCGCAGTTAAGCACGCGGGACAGTGGTTTCCCGAGGTTAATGTCATCGTCGAGGACCTTCGCAAAGAGGGCGTATTGGGGTCTGGCGTACTCTGGTGGTTCGTTAACGGCATGATCCAGGAAAAGATGACGGCCTCCGAGTTGGCATCGGCGGTGGCGCAAAGAAAGATCAGACTGACGCAGCTTCCGGAGGCGAGTGCCGACGAATTGACCAAGAAGGCGCGCGACCTTTGTCAGAGAGCCATCGATCTTTTGGTCGAACGAAGAAAGCAGCGGGACGCGCTGCGCGCGCAGCTCAAAGACCCGTTTGATCCTGAGGGAAAAAACGGGCCTCTGCTTTATGTCATCGTGGCTACTGGAAATATTTATGAAGACGCCATTCAGGGGAGGGCCGCCGCGCAGGCCGGCGCAGACGCCATTGCGGTGATTCGAAGCACCGCACAGTCGCTCTTGGATTACGTACCGCATGGCGCGACCACCGAGGGTTTTGGCGGGACCTACGCGACACAAGAAAACTTTAAGATCATGCGAGAGGCCTTGGACGAAGAGGGTCGGAAGTTAGGGCGCTACATTCGCCTGACCAACTACTGTTCTGGCCTGTGCATGCCAGAGATCGCGGCACTCGGCGCGATGGAGCGTTTGGACTTTCTTCTTAATGACGCGATGTACGGAATTCTATTTCGCGACATCAACATGAAACGCACGCTGGTCGACCAACATTTTTCACGAAGAATCATCGCTCTTTCGAAAATTGTCATTCACACCGGCGAGGACAATTACCTCACGACCGCCGACGCGGTTGAAAATGGGCACCAAGTGTTGGCATCTCAATTTATCAATGAGCGTTTCGCACTTCATGCGAAAATGTCCGAGGATCTCATGGGCCTTGGCCACGCCCAAGAAATGGATCCAGAGCACCCCAACGTATTTTTGCTAGAAATTGCGCGCGCGCAGATGACGCGCGATATTTTTCCAAAGTCGCCCATCAAGTTTATGCCGCCCACCCGACATAAATGTGGAGACATTTTTTACAGCCATCTGATGGACGCGATGTTCAACTTTGTGGGCGTACTCACTGGCCAGACCATCCAGCTCTTGGGGATGCCCACTGAGGCGATGCACACACCGTTGCTGCAAGACCGCTGGATGAGCATCAAGAACGCGAAATACATTTTCAATGGCGCAAAAGATCTGGGATCTGAGATCGCCTATCGTCCGGGCGGAATGATCGAAAAGTGGGCCGATAAAGTTTTGGGTGAGACTCTTTCGCATCTGGAAATGATCGAAAAAAAGGGTCTGTTTCGGGCCATTGAGGAGCGCGCTTTTGCCGAGGTCAGCCGCAAGGAAACTGGCGGCAAGGGGTTTGACGGCGTTATTGGACGCGCGCCAGGGTATCTCAATCCGTTTTTTGATCTTCTGTAATAGGTGAGTCAATGTCTCATGTCGCGCAAGTCAATTTAAAGAAGCTTAAGCCCTATGGCGACATCATGGATGATGGAACCATCCAGGTCGCCTTCACCTTACCCGTAGAGCCGTCTCCTGAGGCGCGTGAGGCCGCGCTCATTCTTTGTCAGAAAATGGGATTAGAGCAGATCAAAATTGCCACGATGGAAAAGGCCGCGGACGGATTTGCGCTCTTTGTGGTTTACGGAAACCTCAAGCACACGGTGGACTACACTCAGATTAAGGTTCTGAAGGTAGAGGCCCAAAAGCGTTCCCGCGATGAAATAGATGAGATCATCAAAACCCAGATTGGCAGAAAGCTCGTGGTGCTGGGTGCATGCACCGGCTATGATGCGCACACGGTCGGCATTGATGCCATCATGAACATGAAGGGCTTTGCCGGGGATTATGGGCTTGAACGCTATCAGTGGCTCGATGCGCGAAACCTGGGCGCACAAGTTTTGAACGAAGAGATTCTCAAGCTCGCGGTTCAGGAAAAGGCCGACGCAATTTTGGTTTCGAAAGTCGTGACTCAACACAATATTCATCAGAAGGACATGAAAGACTTGATGAAGAGAGCCGATCAGCTAGGCTTAACCGAGAAGATTATTTTTGTGGCAGGTGGTCCGCGCGTGACCCATCCTATGGCATTGGAATGCGGGTTTGACGCGGGCTTTGGAGTTGGCACTAAACCCTCTGAGGTCGCAAGCTACATCGTGGATGAGTTTTTGCGACGGAAGAACAAAGGGGCACAGGGTGCGTCGGGTAAAAGTGAGGTCATCCAGGAGGATGGCGCAAAGCGCGCGGCCAAGGGGCGCTCCAAGAAGGCCAAGAAAAAAGGACGCAAGTAACTTGAAGAAAATGTCCCGCAAAAAAGTACTCACTCAGAGTCCCGAACTCGTGGGCCGCCAGATCGAAATGGCGCAGATCCGCGCGTGCATTCAAGCTGGGCGAAATGTCTTACTTGAGGGGCCCGTCGGAGTTGGAAAAACGCATCTTGCGCTCGCGATAACGAAGGAGCTGGGCGTGCCGGTTTTTCGAGTCGACGGCGACAGCCGTTACTCGGAGCAAAAGCTCTCGGGCTGGTTTGACCCCCCCGTGGTGGTAAAAAAGGGATTTACGCGCGAATCATTTATTCCCGGCCCACTGGTCGAAGCGATGAAAAAAGGCGGCGTGCTCTTTATTAATGAGCTCAACCGCCTGCCCGAAGGCGTCCAAAACGTGCTTTTGCCCGCAATTGACGAAGGGGTGATCGTTGTGCCGCGATTGGGAGAGGTACGCGCGGCAGATGGGTTTTTGGTGATAGCGACCCAGAACCCAAAGGAGTTTGTTGCCACGTCGCACTTGAGCGAAGCGATTTTAGACCGCTTTGAACTTGTGGCTCTCGACTATCAAGCCGAGGCAGAAGAGGTTTCAATTGTTGAAGCCGGAATCCAGGGTTTGAAACTCAAGGCGAGGGCTGATTCAAATCTAGCGTTGGCCTCCGTTCGCCTTGCACGCCTGACCCGAGAGCATCCTCGTGTTCGACGGGGGGCATCTATTCGTGCGGCACAGGGCGTCGCCGAAATCGCGGCAGTCTTGATGGGCGCGGGACAGTCTTTTGAAGATGCGTTCTTGCAGGCCGCGCTTTTAGCGCTTCCGACTCGGATTGAAATCGAGAGAGATGCAGAATCCGATCAGTCAGCGCGAGACGAACTTTTGGGTCTTCTCAGGGAATGGTCGAAGGCAGCGCT
>CAMBEX010000099.1 GCA_945865865.1 Bdellovibrio sp. ZAP7 | reverse complement strand
TTTTCTGCCATTGCTGAAGCATCCACGGACAAGACTGCTCGCGGAATCCAGGTTGCCGCTATCGAATGCTTGCTTCGGATTTCAGAGAAACATCCCACACTGGGTGAGCGCGCCTTAAAGAAACTTCAACCTCGGATTCTGGCACTCGCTGAACACTTTCAATCGACGCACCCCCCAGTCATCCTTCAAGATGCCGCGCTCCGAACCCTCGACTTTGCTCGCCTGGAACAAAACAGTACTGAGTTACTGAGGAGCAGTCCCTCCCATGTCGGACTCGCGCGGGGCTTTCACCTTGCGTACAAAGGACAACATTCCAAAGCCATTGAGACTCTCAAAACTCTGCTGGACAACTCTGAATCCGAAAAAAATTTCAGCGGCAGTCTGGCTCATTACAAGGATTCTGCGCGATTGATGCTGGCCCGATCACTCTATGCGGTAGGCCGCTTTGACGAGGCGACCGATCAGCTCAAGCAGGTCAGTAAAAGCTCAAACCTCTTGTCCGATGCCCTATCAGAACTTGCTTGGTCGTTTTTACTCGCCGAAAAATATGGCGAATCCATCGGCACCGCGCTCAGCCTCCAGCGCGGAGGTCTTCGACATTCTTTTGCGCCGGAGAGTTCCATGATTATGGCCATGGCCATGAACGAACTTTGCCAGTTTCCAGAAGCACTCCGCGCTCTTCAAGTCTTTCGCCATCGCTACGGGCCTTCTTACCTCTGGCTCAAGAGCCTCTCAGACGGAAAATTTTCAAAAACTCTCTATCCAACTGCGGTTCAGTACCTTCGCGACCAGAGGAATATCCCAGCAGCGCTCGGAGCCGAGTGGACTCGCTCACCCTTTTTTCTCGCCCATCAAGACGAGATCAATCTGGTCTATGCCGAATCCCGCGCTACCCCCGCCCTCCTGCGTTCCAACATCGACGAACAGACAAAGCAGGGGTTGTCCATTCTATCTAGCTCAAGAGAGCTTGGCCAAAAAATCCGAAAAGTCCGCAAAAAACAACCCGACGGCGAACTCAGTCCCTCGCTCAAGGAAGCACTCTCCAACCTCAAACGTGCACTCACCCACTACAGGCGATTGCGCCGCGCCGAACCTCTCTGGAGACAGGTATTGATTCACCAAAAAGAAATGGGTCCCCGGACTCAACAAAATCTCGTGGCGGCGATTGAAAACCGCCTGAAGTCCACGAGTCAGAGAATGTTTCTGCAGCTCGAAGAGATTGCCGAGAACAACCAACTCATTGAGATTGAGATTTTCAATGGAGCAAGCCAGGACCTCATCTGGCAAAACGCAAATCCGGAGTACCGCAAGATCGCCGCTGAACTTCAAGCCAATGAACGCGCCGCGCAAAAGGGCCGCGTCTGGAACTGGGGCAGCAGCGCACTCTCGGCGGATGATAGCGAGATTTGGGAGGACGAGCTCGACTCCGCCCGCGCGGATATTTACGACAATTGTTCGAGCAAGGATAAGTACCTGGCTCTCCGAAAAGTCAAAACTGCGGAGAAAAACCTATGATCTACCTGGGCAGGTCCGGAAAAATTTCTGGACCCTTTTCTGAATCCGAGTTTGACGAGCTGATTGCCAGCGGCGAAATCGAAAATTTTCGGTGGGTTTGGGAGCCACGCACTTCGCAATGGAAACCCATCGAACTCCCTCCTCCATCGGTGGTTCTCGGAAAAATGTCGCCACAAGTCTCCGCGCTGTGCTCGGACGGAAAAAACATCCTCAGTGGCAGGATCTCTCAAGCCACTGAAACAGGCTGCGACCTTTCGATCGAGACCGATTCGGCCAGTCCGCGGTTTGCGGAAAAATCGCGGATTAAGCTCCATCTGCTCGACGAGTCCAGCGGGGCAGCGGTCCATGTTCCTGCAAAAATCCTGAGTATTTCTCGCAGTAATGGCCAATGGAGTTATCGAGTGCGCTGGGATCGGTTGCCGGAGATTTTGGGCTAAAATATTAGGTCAGGTGTACAAAGTTTAGACACGCCAGAGCCCCTTATTTCCAGCACACACGCACGGCACTGCACTTGCTTTAAAGAGGGACATGACCAAGTGGCTGACCCTCCTTTCAATGACCGCTGCTTTGACCTGCGTGACCGTGAAGGCCTTTTCTGTAGAAAAGGCCCGAACAGCACCCTACGCTTTACGGGCATCCCGAGTCTTTGAATTTGATCGCAGAAATCCCGGAATTATCCCCCGGCACAAGGTCACCGCACTCTCAATGGCCGTGGCCTTTCAAAATTCGCAAGGCGCTCTGGACCTGCTCGCTGAAATCGAGCCGACCGCTCGCAACTAACGCCCGCACTCGGAATGCCGTCCGTGCATGATGGCGGTCAGTTTCCGACAGCTTGTGGCCCTCCCTGAAATATGAGAAAGCCTCGAACGTGACGAGAAATACGAGCCGCCGCTGGTTTTGGTTTTTGCTGTTTTTAGGCCTCGCCGTTTTGATCGGCGCACTGGCCACCAGCTACAATTTTCTGGTCGTCGACGGCTTTAAAAAGGGCTACCAGCTCGGATACGAGCGGACGCTTGAGTTCGCCCGAAGCATGAAAGCGCCGGAACCCGCGCCCATCAGCACTCCCAGCACCAACTGGACTGCCATCATTTTTGGAACTCTGGGTTTTGTCGCGGCATTGGGTGGGATCATCCTGTTTTTCTTTCGACTCCTCCGCGAAATGAAACTCACGCAAACTCAATCGGAGTTTATCGCCAACGTCAGCCATGAACTCAAGACTCCGATTGCGACCCTGAAACTAACCTCATCCCTCTTGCAGCGGGACGCTCAGACATCAGCGCTTTCACTCGAGGAACAAGACCGACTTTGGAGATCCCACAACGAAGAACTCGAACGCCTGCGCTCGCAGGTGGAAACACTTCTCGAGGCCGCGCGTTGGCAAAGCGGTCTCCCCGCGCTGAAGCCTCAGGAAATTCATCTCGAAACTTGGCTTAAAGAATCCTGGCAACGCTGGCAGGAAATTTTGGGCCCCGGCGCTAGCCTGACACGTGAGGGCCAGACTTTGGACCTTGAAGCCTCATTAGACTTGAACGTTCTCGACTTGGTGGCAAAGAATCTGGTCGAAAATGCAGGCAAATTTGCAAAAGGTAGTCCAAAGCTCACCGTACGAACTCGGAACGGGAGTTCAGATCCACTGGACGTGAGCGGTAAATCAAATGCACCGAACAACTGGGAAATTCAATTTCAAGATGAGGGCTGGGGATTTGACCCGTCGGTTTCTAAAAGAATTTTCACACGTTTTTTTCGCGCCACGACCGAGGCTCCCTATGCAATTCCAGGAAGCGGCCTCGGACTTTCACTTGTAGAGGCCGCATGCAAAGCTCTTAAGATTGAGGTTATCGCAAGCAGCCCAGGCCCTGGACACGGCGCCACGTTTACGCTGAGGAGCTTGCAGAAATGACTCAGGCGGCACCATTCAATTTCGCACTTCTTGTCGAGGACGATCGCAACCTGGCGCTTGCCATCGGCGTGGCTCTCAAAAGACTCGGAATCTCTCATCACCATGCACGGACGCTCAAGGAGGCTCGCAAAGAACTCAACACTTCGGAAAAAACTACTCCCGAGCTGATTGTTCTGGATCGCAATCTTCCCGACGGGGATGGCCTTTCACTCTGCGAGTCGCTTCGCGAGAGCGGTTACTTGGGCACGGTCCTCGTTCTCACGGCTGCCGGACAAACCGAAGACCGAGTGGAAGGCCTGAACCGCGGCGCCGACGACTATTTAGCCAAACCTTTTTCTTGGGAAGAACTCGAAGCGCGGATTCGGGCGCTCGCCCGTCGAAGTCATCGCGCGATCACCCAAGCGCATTGGAAAATCGACGAGAGTAGGCTTAGAATTCTGGGAAAAACGGGCTGGATTGAGCTGACTCCACTTGAATTCAAGCTCGCGTCACATCTTATTCAGGCCCAAGGCGCGATTATCAGCCGAGACGATCTGCTCAAAAATGTCTGGGGATTCACCCTGCTGCCTAAAACACGAACGGTGGATTTTTTCTTGAGTCGTCTGAGAAAACATTTCGAAAAAGATCCTGAAAATCCGCGCCATTTTTTGACGGTCCGCGGGGCCGGATACCGGTTTGAAGCTTAGATTTTTTAGTAAGATCTAGAATGCAACAGAGAGGCCCAGTGAAAGCCTGGGACCGCTCAAATCGATTGCGATCGGAATATACTCACCATCGACCTGGTACAGTTCGCCGCCGTTTCCTTCCACGGTGGGAATCAACTGACTCGTAAAAGCGAGTAAATATCCCGACTCAAGAAAATAGGAAATCCTTCCCCCGGGAGAATAAGTGATCTGCGTTCCCAAGAGTCCTGCCCATGATGCTCCTGAGAGTTCGGTTTGATTGGGACTCTCATCTCCGAGTGAAATCGTGCTCAAGCGCGTCGTGGGTGAAAGTCCGCCCATGAGTGCCCCCGACCAACCCCAATTTCTGGATCGGGAAATCTGAAACTCAAATCCAGCCATCATGGGAATACTCGAAACGGCATGATCGTAAGATTTGAGTGTCACCTCATCTCGGACCACGCTTTGGGAGTATTGGTATTCAGCGCGAAACACGAACGCCACAGTGGGACTCAGTGAATAACCCACTTCGGCTCCCACCCCGCGAGTGAGCGAAAGGCCGGTCTCGCCCAGCAGCGCATCCACATCGGTCAGGCCGGCCGAGCCGCCGCCCCCAAAAAATTTAAATCGCGCGGACCTCGCTACCGGGGCTGGCTCGGACACTTCGGCGCGCAAAACCGTCGAAGGTGGGCTTACCGCTTCCTTTCCAATTTCTTGCTGGGGGATCGCAAAAACGAGCGACTGAGTCGAGATCCATCCAATCTGCCCAGATCGGGTGCGGACCTTGAAATATCCTTGGATTGGAACATTGGCCGCCGAAACTCGATCGCCCAACTCAAGCCTCGAAAGCGTCCGTGACTCTGGCGTGGGTCCCTCAAAGACAACCGCACCCCCATCACCCACAGTTGCAAACTGTGCGGCCGACGCAAGCCGAGTCAAAATCAGAACCGAGAGAAAAGCCAGTATCCAGGTGAACTCTCTCCTCACTTCACCACCTGCAGAAGTTCCATCGGATTGACCTTGGCTCGGTTGATCACCACTCCCCAATGCAAGTGCGGGCCACTGGCCCTTCCGGTCATTCCGGCCAGTCCTACCTGTTCGCCTGCGCGTACTTTTTGGCCCTTTCGCACATTCATCCGGCTGAGGTGCGCGTAAAAAGTAATCATGCCGTAACCGTGATCCACAAAAACAGTGTTGCCCGTGAAAAAAAGATCTTTAGCCATCACGATGGCGCCGTTGCCAGAAGACCTCACGGGAGTTCCCACTGCAGCCTTGAGATCCAGACCCTGATGAAAACTTCGCATCTCTCCGTTGAAAACGCGTCGGGTTCCAAACGGGCTCGTCACAGGACTTTCGATGGGCAGTAAAAAGGGACCTTGCCAATGCTTTTTAAACGTATGCGCGCGGTAAAGAGCTCCAATCTCTTTCTGTTCCCGAAGAATCCGCTTGAGACTCTTGGGATCCGGATTGACGTGGCGAGGATCCACCTTAAGCGCCTCGCTTGCATAATTTCCGTCAGCGATTTGAAACGGAACCGCGAAGATCCGTTTTCTATTTCCGTTGCCGAATTCAACGCGAAACTCAGTGGCCCCGGATTTGGTTCCGAACGGAATTCCAAAGACAGCCTGAAACTCGGTAGCGCTTACCGAAAAAAACAAAACGTCCGCACCCTCGAAACGCCCCGATGGGACACCCACCATGCCGGGTGGGACAGCGACAGTCACCAACTGGACCCCGCCATCGGCCACGCGAGTACTCGAGAGGGTCACTCGAAATCCGTCACGGGTCACTTCGACCATTTTTGAGCCGACAGTTTTCGGGTCCACGATTTTCTGAGATTCCAAAACCTCGGCGCGCGCAAAAGTCGGAAGCGCCGCAAGGACGATCGCCCCGAGTCCGCAGAGTCCCCAAGTTCTAATGCTCTGATCAAATTGCCTGAACTGTTTTTTCGCCGTCATAAAAACGAATCGCAAGTCGCTGGCCCGAGCGCACATCGGCGGCGCTCTTTAGCACGTGCCCTTCACCCTCCAAGTCTCTCACAATTGAATACCCTCGCTCCAATACTTTGAGAGGTGAGAGGGCGTCCAAGCGGCCAGAAACCTGCGCGAGCAAAGACTTTCCGCGTTCCACCCGCAGCCTCATCGCACGCTCAAGCCGAAGACTGAGATCGTCCACTCGTTGGGATTGCTCCCGAAGCCTGTCGCGAGGACTTACGACCCGCGCTGAAATATGGGCAAGAAGTTGCTTTTTGGTGGAGAGATCGCGCT
The DNA here is from genome assembly GCA_945865865.1 of Bdellovibrio sp. ZAP7. Lineage (GTDB taxonomy): Bacteria > Bdellovibrionota > UBA1018 > UBA1018 > UBA1018 > CAMBEX01. The sequence goes on along the minus strand of CAMBEX010000099.1, from coordinate 2,995 downwards.
GAACCGCTCCTATCAATCGCGCTTTTGCATCAGTAAGCCTTCGTGTCGCGTCGACCCAGCTCCCAGTCACGATTTCAGCGGCAGCAGATGGAGTCGGCGCGCGAAGATCCGAAACAAAATCAGAAATCGTAAAATCGATCTCGTGCCCGACGGCAGATACTACCGGAAGCCTCGATGCCGCAATCACACGGGCCAATCTCTCGTCGTTGAAACACGAAAGATCCTCCATACTACCGCCGCCGCGCGCGAGTACGAGCAGATCGCCCATCTCATGCCGGTTGGCGATTTCGATACCCCGAACGATCTGTGCTGGAGCGGAGTCGCCTTGAACAATGGCGGGAATGATCACCACCGCAACTTGTGGCGCGCGACGCGCGAGAATATTCAACATATCTCGGATCGCGGCGCCGGACGGCGAAGTGACTACCGCAATCCTTCGTGGAAACATCGGCAAGGTCCGCTTGCGGCTCTGGTCAAACAAACCCTCGGCCGCGAGACGCGCCTTGAGCTGTTCAAACGCAAGTTGAAGGGCACCCGCCCCCAAGGGTTCGACTTGATCCACCGTGAGCTGATAGCTACCGCGCGGCGGAAAAACCGAAAGTTTACCACGACAGAGAACCTGGAGCCCGTCCTTGAGCTCAAAAGAATTTCGCGACGAACGCGCCCTCGACGCCCAACCAAAAATCGCTGCGGATATCGTGGCATTTTCGTCTTTTAATGAAAAATACGCATGTCCCGATGCCGCCGGACGATAATTACTGACCTCGCCTTTCACCCAGACGCTGGTAAACGAGGGCTCTAAAACCCCCCGAATTTTCGCGGTGAGTTCGGAGACGGTCATGTGACGAGGGGGTGCAGTGGGAGCTTTGGCCGCAACCGCATCGTTTTGCGCAAACAACGGAAGGTCTGAGTGCGGTGGCTTACGTGAATTCGAGCCTGACATCGCGTCCCCCCTCTTAAGATGGGTTACTGGGACTTTTTAGAATCGGTCGTCTTATCGGCAATCGGCTTGATTGCTGCACTTTCAGCGGAGACCGTTTTTAATCCGATTTTTTTGAACACTTCGTAAGATTTTAAATAATTGACCGCCTGGCGCACCTGGTAGTCATCCTTGGGATCCATCCTGGTGGGAGTCATTTCTTCTGAGGACTCGTCACCTGGTTTGACACCTTTGCTTGCTTTACTGTCTTGGCCGCCAGTGCCGGCTTTTTTGTTTTTCCCAATCAACTCGAGATCCTCTTTGCGGTACTCGCCGCCTGAGACCTGTTCATCGGTATTGACCATATGACCCTTCAGGTCGCGCTCACGCATTCCATCCGTATTACGCTTGGCTTCCGCGAGTCGCTTGGGGTCAAAATCATCCAGTACAATATCAGGCTGCACGCCTTTTTCCTGAATGCTACGTCCACTCGGCGTGTAGTAACGCGCGATGGTCAGCTTGAGGCCCATTTCGCTTCCCAGATCAATGACCGTCTGGACCGAACCTTTTCCAAAAGTTGGCTGACCCATGATCACAGCACGATTATGGTCCTGGAGCGCTCCCGCAACGATCTCAGCGGCTGAAGCCGAACTCGAATTGACCAGCACAGCCAGAGGCAGATCATGACGAGCCATTCCGCGCTTGGCGTGTTTGACGTCTTTCTGATCTTTGTTGCGACCCACGGTGGAAACAATCACACCCTCATCCAAAAAGAGTGAAGAAACATCCACGGCCTGATCGAGCAATCCGCCCGGGTTGGTCCGTAAGTCGAGGACCAGACCTTGGAGTTTTTCTTTCTTCTCCATCTGCTCGACCGCTTTTTTGATGTCTTGCGCGGCAGTCTCGTTGAAATTTGTCAGACGTACGTAACCGTAACCTTTTTCGACTGGCTCAAACTTAACGGACTGAATTTTGATGATGTCTCGGACGATCTTGACGTCTTTGATCTTAGAAAATCCGTCACGAAAAATCGCAAGCTTCACTTCAGTTCCCTTTTTTCCGCGCATTTTGGAGACTGCTTCCACCAAGGTCAGCCCTTTGGTGCTTTCGTCATTGATCTTGACTATGCGATCACCGGGTTTGAGTCCCGCATTCCACGCAGGGGTATCTTCGATCGGAGCGATGACTGTAAGGACATTATCCTTGAGCCCGATTTCAATGCCGAGCCCACCAAATTTTCCGCTGGTTTCGATCTTCATGTCCTTGAAAATTTCGGGCGAAAGAAAGTTGGAGTGAGGATCCAGTGTCTCCAACATTCCCTTGATCGCTCCGTTGATCAGGTCTTTGTTTTTGACCTCTTCAACATAGTTCGTCTCCACGAAGTGAAGCACCTTCTGAAATGTTTCCAAATTTTCGTAGCGTTCCGACTGCTTGAGATTTGCGGGAGCGGACCACGCCGATACGGCTCCCAACGCAAAAGGGACCGCGAGCGAAATCATGGAAACAAACGATTTTTTTGGAAAAGGGGACATACTTAAAAGGCTAAACTAATTGGATACCCACTGCAACGGGTTGACGGCGATGTTGCGGGAACGAATCTCAAAATATACCGGAGTACCTTGGTCATCTGTCATTCCGAGAATATCTCCTGCGACCACCGGATCCCCGGCCTTCTTTTGAAGAGTGCCGAGATGAGCGCACAATGAATAAAAATGGTCGCCGTGATCCACGATCGCCACTCGACCGTAGTTTTGAAGCGTCCCTGAATACGCCACTTTTCCGGCGGACACAGCCTTAACCGGCACACCCTTGCCCGACATGACGTCGATGCCCTTTTTGAAAACATAAAGCCTCGAAACAGGATCAAAAGAACGCCCAAAACTCGACACCACCTGCCCGGTTACAGGAAGGGGGAGTTGTCCTTTCAGTCGCACAAAAATCCCTTCAGTCATCTCGCGGTGGGCGCGAGCCGCCGCCCGTTCACTTTCCACCATCTGCTCGAGTTCCCGTCGCGCGCTGAATTCGCCGATCATCTGCTCAACCTGGGATTCGGCCAATTTGAGTTTGCGATAACCT
>CAMBEX010000098.1 GCA_945865865.1 Bdellovibrio sp. ZAP7 | reverse complement strand
GCGCAGACATGGTCTTGCTCGATAATGAGGTGGATGAGACCAGCAAAATCGAATTTGTGGTGAGTCAGACGGTCCGCGCTCGCTATATGCCGTTCAAAGTCAGCGATCTGGTTCCGGAAACTCCGCTGTTTTTTGATATTTACCATCTGCTGCCGCAGAGGCAAAAGTTTCTTAAGTTCGCGTTGAGCGGCGACACGGTGAGCGCCGAGAAAATTCAGAAACTCAATCAGGTGGGGGAACTTTACGTCGCACGGGCGGATGCCACGCAGTTTGACGAGTATATCAAGAGCTTGAACGATCATTCGGTACTGGGGCAGCAGCGGCGTTGTCGCAGTCAGTTTTTGTTACTTTCCGCGAAGTTTTTGGATCTGCTCGTGTTGCTCTCGGATCAGGGCAGCTCCAATTCTTACGGAGAGGGTCAATCGCTGACGGCCTACCTGAGAACCCTGGTAGGCGATTTGCTCAGCTGTATGGGGACTGGGCTCAGAGTTTCTGAGACGGTAAACACCTCGGTGATCGGGCAGTTTGGGTCGCTCGAGCGCTCTCCCGCGATTGCGGCGTATGCGGGCGTTTTTGCCCTTCATATGGAATTAGATACAACCGACGTTATGCTGGCAGCTTTGATGTCGGACCTGGGGCTTCTGTTTGTTCCGCCTTCTGTCACCAAGAGTCTGCGTGATGAGAATCTCTCGGGCCTTAAAAAAGATCTGCTGGATGAATACCGTAGGTATCCGCTTGTGAGTTTGGATACGGTGCTGAATCGCAAACTGATGGTGGAAGAGCGGGTTCGAAAAATCATGCTCGCCAAACACGAACGTGCCGACGGGACCGGGTTTCCGCATCAGGTATCGTCGATCAGGATTCCGATCGAAGCGCAGCTTATTCAGCTCTGTGAGCAACTGGATCGTAAGTCACTGCTGAGGCTTGGGCAGGCGCGGGTTCCGTTTGCGGATGTCAAACGGGAGCTCTTTTCGAGGCTCAATCAGGATGGCAGGTTTTCTCCAGCCTTTGTGTCAAAGGTGATGCAGATTCCCGCCGAATAATCAGGACTCTTGGCTCAATCACCGTTTTTTCTGGGAGGGCGCAGGTGTTTGCGAGGGAGCTGCTGGAAACTCGAGGTCCTCTTCGTTGACCGTCGCGTTTTCATTGGTCGCCTCATTGCGCTTTCCACCTTTTCGAGGAGCGGCCTGGATTTTAATGGCGCCACGATCCTCCGGATTTCCGGTTTTAGCACTTTCCGAGGGGCTCTCGGTTTTGTCGTCGACTATGACAGAAGGGTCTCCCCAGGCCCGGGATGAACTTTCGTCGTCGGGTTCATCGTTAAATTTCGTCGCCGGACTCATGGGTGCGAGAAGGGTGCTGAGCGAATAAGTCTTGTTGAAGATAGAGTTGTAAAAACTGTCCTGGTGCTGGGAGCGTGCCTCGGACATTTTTTGACTGACCGGGTTCAAAATCTGTTCTCGCAGTCTTTTGACTTGGGCGGCGTCCGGGTTGGGCGAGCCTTTCAGAGAGTCGTAAAATTTGGAGTAGGCGGCGCCTTGTTGTTCAAGCAGCAAATCCAGGTTTCCGGCGAAGGCGAGCGAATGATCCAAGATTCCCAAAATTCCCAAGACTCCAATACCGCTCACGAGTCCCCTCGCGATTTTGACGGGAGTTCTGCCAGTTTGACCTCGGGTCGCTTTGCGCATCATCTTGAAACCTCACGAAAATGGCCGGTATTTAGGCCTTTTAGGTCTCCGGGCATGTGTCGAACCTGACCCACCTGCCGGAAACTAAAGACTGATTAGACTTGTCAAGTATAGGCTGTGTTCTTTAGAATGAAAAGGTCAGGCCTAAGTTTTTTGAAGGTCTGAGGGGGTTTAATGGGGAAGCTTAAAGTTTTATTTCCGGCTTTTTCACTCTTATTTTCGCTTTCGAGTGCATCGGCGGATATGGCCGCGCCCTGTAATCCAGTGACCGATCAGTTGGGCTTTCGAAGATGCTCGGATGTCAAAGGCGATGTCGTCAAAGCGTTGGATACCCGGATTCGCGAGCAGGTGGGGGATTACTACCAGGGTTGTGATCGCGACACCGCTGTCGAGACCCGGGATACTGGAAAAGTCTGCGAGAACTTTGAACTTCCCGTTTGCAGTCTTACGGCAAATTCTTTTACGGGACCTCTAGGAGCAGGCGGGGTCGAAGAGGTCGAGAACAATCACCTGGGCCAAGCCTGCGGGCAGTGGACTTACCTACGAGCTCAGTTCAGGCCGATCATTAAGCGATGGAGGCTCAAGCGCGTCGACTCCACGATTTCTCCGGATGTCAGTGGGGAGTACGGAAAGCGCGAGCAGGGATACTTTCGGGGAGCGGGCATTCAAGCGATGAGCTGCTTTATGGCTGAAGTGAAACGAGAAGTCGGAAACAACAGCCTTAAAATTTCTTCAGCATGTCTCGGAATGAAATCGGACGCTGATGGCTTGACCGCAGAGTTTCAGGCACTGCGGGATAAATTCAAAGAGAGCGGAATGTCCGCGGATACGGTCAACTGCGATGAAAAAGCGTCTGACCCGACCGCATCGGCTGTTTTGGGAGCCACTGCCGGAAACGCTGCCGTAGATCAGCTGAAAGTAGCGGACCGACATCAGCTCAGGCAGGCCGCCTGTTATCTCAAGGCCGCTCGTTTCGCCCTGGAGGATGTGTACCTCCGGCTTGCTGAGTGTGAGGTTTTTGATCGCTCCGAAAGAGCGGCGATCAAATTTGAAGAGGATTTTATGTCGGCAGGGAGTCTTCGCGAAGAGATCAAAAATACCTGCAAGCCTCGGATCCGCGCAGGGAACGCATCAGAGGGTGAGAGGCAGATCAACGAGTGTTTTCGTTCGGAGTATTTGAGCCGGTTTAAAAAGCGGGTGCAGGATTGGTGGCCAAGCACGAGCGCCACTTGTCGGGGTGCATAAGGAGCAGATCTGAAGGTTGAGTCGCAGATTTAAATGATCGGGGGATTTATGATTCAAGTCACAACAGTCATGAGTGAAGGTCTGGAGTTACTCAAACGTACTCAGCTTCTCATAGCACTCGCGTGCATCAGCCTGCTTTCGGCGTGTAGCCCTGATAAGGCCGGCAATGTTGACATGAAAATGCCGAGTGGAAATAACAGGTGCTGTACTGCCGCATCGAACGCTAAGGGCACGCAAGGTGCTCTTGCGGGCGGCGCCCGAAGTGCCGTCATGGCATCTGAAAATCTTGCGCTCGCGGCAAACCTCGAAGGAGGTCGAGCGGCTGGAGCGGATCTCTTGGCCAAAGGCGCCGCAACGGCATCGGACAAGACCACGGATTCGCAGATTGCCGATACGGGTCCATTGGCGGCAGAAAAAGTCGGCATCGGACCGGGAGCTGGCGAAAAAAGCGCTAAAAGCTCAGGGGCGGGTTCCGGCGCAGGTGGGGGCCCCACCAGTGCCGCGGGACTTTCTGCGGCTCCCACGGGAGAGTTTGCCAAACTTAAACCTTTGAGTACCGATGTGGCCGGAGCGCAGGCCGCATCCGCCGGAGGAGGCGGAGGTGCGGGAGCGTCGAGTGGCGGCGGGGGAGCGTTTAATTCTTTTCTAGGCTCGAAGGACTCGGGCGCTAACGGCAACGCAGAAGACGAGACCTTTGGAGACGCTTCCAAAAAAGGCGAGGTTGATCCCATGGGCACCCAGGACCCTGAGGATTATTTTACGCGCTCGGAGCTAGGCGATAATATTTTTAAGATTGTCGAAAAGCGCTACCGTTCGACCACCTCCGGCTGGGTGGCCATCCAGGCACGCGAGATCGTGGGGCGTCCGATATTCAAAGGGAGCCCAGGTGCCGGGGGTAAAGGCAATTAAATAGCGATTATTTAAGAATGCCGTCGCGTACGAGTTCGTTCCAGATTTCGTGCGCAAGTTCAGCCTTGGCCCGGACGGCCATTTCAATAGGCTTGCGGTTGCGGCTAAAAAAAAGCCCGCCGTTAGTCGTCGTGCCAAATCCAGTCTTGAGGACTTCGCCTTTTTTGGCCACGCGGTTGGCAAAAAGGTAGGTGAGATTTTTTTTGCGCAATTTATCGTCGGCATGCGCCCGTAGGTCGTCGGTCTCGGCGGCAAACCCAAGAAACCATTGGCGTTGAGTGGCAGCTTCTCGCAGTGACTTTAAAACGTCGACCGACGGAATGAGGTTCAGCGCGGTGGATTTGTCTCCTCGCTTGAGCTTTCCGGATGCTGGGGTCGCGACAGAATAATCGAGCACGGCCGCAGTTGCGATCACTCCGTCGACCTCGGGCAAAAATTTGAGCGAGGCTTTGAGCATCTCCTCGGCGGTATGGACCTCGGTGACATGGAGCCTGGGGTGTGGAGTCGGACGTACAACCCCTTTGTCTACTCCGAGTATGTAAAAAACCTCGGCCCCTCGGCAAGTGGCGTCCTCAGCGAGGGCGGCGCCCATTTTTCCGGTGGAATGGTTGGTGAGGTACCTGACGGCGTCGATCGCGCTCGTCGTTGGTCCGGCCGTAATCAAAACACGAAGCCCTGCGAGATCTTGGGGCGTCTCCGAGGAGCTTGCCGCGAGGGTTTCCGCAACAACGCGTTCTGGCTGCGCGAGTTTTCCGGGGCCATCTTCGCCACAAGCCAGGACTCCAGAGTCGGGATCAATAAACTTCACACCGCGAGAGCGCAAGGTGGCGACGTGTGCCTGAGTCACGGGGTTTTCCCACATGGCCGTGTTCATCGCGGGCGTGATTACAAGGGGGGCACGAGTGGCCAGCGCGACCGTCGAAAGCAGGTCGTCCGACAGTCCTAACGCGATCTTGGCGAGAGCGTTGGCGCTCGCCGGAGCGATCAAAAAGAGATCGGGCCAACGTGCCAGCGAAATATGCTCGGTCCCAGAAATTTCCGGAGCAAAGAGCCGGGATGCAACCGGATTTTCACTGAGCGTCTCGAGTACCAGAGGGGTGACAAACTCTTTCGCGTTCTCGGTCATCAGGCAGCGGACTTGGTGCCCCTGTTTTTTAAACAGCGAAACGATATCGGCCGCCTTATAGGCGGAGATGCTACCTGTGACTCCGATCAGGATTTTCAGGGGAGTTTGAGTGGAGTGAGTGAGTTTAGGAGTCGTTTTTTTCGCCATAGCTGAGCAGCCCTTTGAGCGTGAGATCGGTTTCGATTTCAAAGCGTTGAGAGAGTTTGAGATGATTGACGCAGCCGCCTGTCGCAAAAAATCGAGCGTTGCGAAACTCAGATCCCGCTTCCGCGATCAGGCGATCGGTGAGTCCCTCGATTAAGGACTCGTAGCCCAGAAGCACGCCGCTCCGGAGTTGGGTCTCAGTGGTGTTTCCGATAGCGCTCTCTGGATGGTCAAGTTCCACCGCAAAAAGTTTTGCAGCTTGTGCTTGAAGCGCGTTCCATCCAATTTCAAGCCCGGGTGTAATGCTTCCGCCAATGTAGTGCGCGTCTTTGTTGACGAGGCAAAAGGTGGTGGCGGTTCCCGCATCCACGATTAAAAACGGAGGCTGCGCCAAGGTCATTGCACCCGCAATATTTGCCAACCGATCGGCACCCAGCTGATGAGGAGAAGGTAATTTAAGTTCAAAATCCCGCTTTTTCTCGGCTGACACAAAAAGGCAGGGGAGTGGACTCAGCGCCTCCTCGAGAGTCGAGTCGAGTGCCGGAACCACACTCGAGACAATGACGCGCGACACGCGATAATCCGAGGTTTCGAGTGAAATCAAAGACCGGATTTTTGCGCGGTACTCGTCGGCGGTTGCGCGGGCATCGGTCCTGAAGCGAACGCGGCAATAGGCTTCTGGGGGTTCGGAATTCGAAATCGGAGCCGCGTAAATTCCAGCTACTGTTTGTGTGTTGCCGACATCCAGAAGCAGCCAGGCGTTTGTCATACTTCCATTCCCATTCCATTTTCAGGGGATTTGGTTGCCTGGACGTATTCTCGCACAGCTCTGCTGATGACGCCGGCGACGTCCGCTCGAACTCGCGCAAACTTAGGCGCAGGACGAACAGAGAGTCCAATGAGGTCGTTAATGACGAGCACTTGTCCTGAGCAGTGTGGACCCGAGCCGATTCCGATGGTGGGCACCCGGAGCGTTGAAGTGATTTCGGTGGCGACGTCGGGCATCACGCATTCTAAGACGATCGCAAAGGCGCCAGCCTCTTGAAGAGCGGCAGCGGATTTTTTGAGGAGTTCAATTTCAGGTGAGGTCTTGCCGTGGCGATAAAAGCCACCGAGCTGATGAATGGACTGCGGCGTCAGTCCGATGTGAGCGACGACAGGGATTCCCTGTTCGACGAGTCGGCGAACCGTGGGAGCACTTTTAAAATCGCCCTCGAGTTTAACTGCCTGGCATCCGGTTTCTTGAAACACGCGAATCGAAGCCCTCAGTGCAGTCTCAGGATCCGTTGCGGTACCAAAGGGGAGGTCGAGGATGACGAGCGCGCGTGAACTCCCTCGAACGACAGCGGCCGTGTGGCGAATCATATCGTCGAGCGTGACCGGAATCGTGTTCTCGAAACCGAGGACAACGTTGCCCAGGCTGTCGCCGACGAGAATCATCTCGACACCGGCTTCATCCACGAGTTGTGCAGTGACGGCATCATAGGCCGTCAGCATCGCCAGTTTTTCGCCGCGGGAATAAAGAGACTGTAGGTCACGTAGGGTCAGACGTTTTTGTGAGGCGCCTTGAATCGACATTGTGCCTTCCGGCTTAACACGTGGAGAATAGCTGCTCAATAGGGGCTTTTTCTCAAAGCTCCCTGGCTAGTCCTCGTATCGCAGCGGGGTCTCCCGCCCTATTTTACGGCACTCACTGAGCCGCTCGGGGGCGACGTAGAGCCGTGTGATCATGCGCTTTTCGGCGTAGCGCTGAAACAGGTCGGTGCACTGCTCCAAGGGAATAAAGCTCGTCGCGCTGTAGTGATTGTCATAGCGGACAAAGATCGGGTCGCCTGGCTTTCTAAAGTATTTCGAAAGCTCACCGGTGGATCTTGCCTTGATGAAATGGACTTTGTTGTCCCTGAGACCTTGCTCGGTAAGTCCTAGGAGGCGTTCTTGCTCCAGGGCTGCGATCTTGGTGGCAGGAATTCCGCTATGGAGTTCCATGAGCATTCGATAGGGGCGTTTGTCGGCGATGCGACGGGCCCACTCGTTGGTTCGTTGGGCAAGGTGCGAGTAGAGGTGAGCGTCGTCGTAAAGGCAGTATTTTTCGATGTCCGATGGGAGCGCGTAATCACAATCCGCGCTTTCGAGATATTCGGCCAGCATCGAGTCAAAAACGACACTCTTGTAGTGAAAGTACACCATCAGAAACATGTGGTAGCGCGAGATCAAAAAGTCTTCGAAGGAGTAGAGCGCACGATGCTGAAGGGCGAGGTAGCATTTGCCGTCTTTGATGTGCGAGGTGAGATTGGCGACCAGCCAGTCAAAGTCGAAGTTTCCGTAGCTGACGCCGGCCCCCAGGCTGTCGCGTCGCAGATAGTCCATGCGGTCCGCATCGAGTTCGCTCGAAATGAGTTGTTTAAGAATAGGCCTGAAATCCACTGGCTTTTCGTCGACTGTTTCGACAAAAAAACCATCGGTAACCGAAATTTCGGGTTCAATCAGAGCCGCGACATGCGTGGGATTAAAACCCCCTCGGTCTTTTCCAGATTTATCAAGAATGGGTGTCAGCCCAGAGTCCAAGATGATTTTGAGCGTGTAGTCCTCGTGCGTAGCCTTGCGCTCTTTTGCTGGCCGCCCCGGGACTTTGAGTTCTTCCACATTGGGCATCGCAAATTCGGTGGTGTGTGAAAGCGGCCCGTGCCCGATGTCATGCAGAAGCGCTGCGAGCCTGACCACATGGCGAAAGCGGTTGAGCTTGGGGTCGCGGATCGTGAACACGCCGGCTCGTGATCGAGGGCCGCCAAAGATCGTGTCAAACGCCTGGGTGGCGGTTTCCATCGCGCCTAGGCTGTGGATGTAGCGATTATGGGTCGCGCTCGGAAAAGAATATTCTGAAAAACCCAACTGTCGGATTTGTCGAAGCCTTTGAAAGTAGGGTGAATCGATGACGGGGAGTTCGGCGGCGTCAATGAGAATAGAGCCGTGGATGAGGTCGCGAATTTCCATGGTAACGATTTCCTTAACTCAATAAGGGCCCGCTCTCTTATTTTTTTGCCCCTCAACCGCATGGCCATCCTGGCCTGGCCCTTCCCACGCTCTCGGCATCGTGCCTTCGCGTGGGTAATGCGTTGAGAGCAAAGAAATAAGAGAGCGGGCCGTTTGGATTGGGGATCGGTTCCGTGAAATACCCCACCTATCCAGCTGCTGCCGATGTCTTCCCACAGAGCGGGCGTGGTCGCAAAAGCAAAACGCCCGCCGGGCGCGAGGCCAGGCGGGCGTTTTTGAAACAAATTGAGGCGATCCGATTACTCTTCGGATTCGTCTTTGCCTGGAGCGCGGCCCATAGAAGCCTGGCCGAATCCGAATGCGCCGCCGGTTGCGGCACCCAGTGTCGCGCCCGTGAATGCGGAAGCGGCAGGAGCGTGGCTGACCAGGGTTGCGGTGGCCTTCTTAGGAGCAGCCTTTTTAGGAGCAGCCTTCTTAGGAGCAGCCTTTTTAGGAGCAGCCTTTTTAGGAGCAGCTTTTTTAGGAGCAGCTTTTTTAGGAGCGGCCTTTTTAGGAGCGGCTTTTTTAGGAGCAGCTTTTTTAGGAGCAGCTTTTTTAGCGGCGGCCTTTTTAGGAGCAGCTTTTTTAGCTGCCTTTTTTGCTGGGGTTGCTTTTTTCTTGGTTTTTTTCTTGGCTGCCATGAGTTTTTCCCTTCAGGACGTGGCGTTCACGTCATTATAAAAAATGTTATAAAAAAATGTTTTTACAATCAGCGTGCGCTCAGGCGCAGAGCTTGAAAAATAAGCCATAGCCTTTGAGGCTTTGCAACTTCCAATTCAAGTTAGTGATTGAGAAACTTGATGTCTTCTTCGAGTTCCTTGTCGTCCGAGAGGCGGGAGGATTCTCGAAGTGATTTAAACGAGACAAACTTAACTCCGTATCCAATGCGTTTTTTCCAGGAGGATTGGAGCCGTTCCGGATCCTTCATGAGAAGGTCGTTGCCTTGGAGGCTAATTGTTTGGCCGCTGCTGGGTCCGGTTTCTGAGGAGTAACGCAGAGGATTGGAGATTCGGACCACATTAAATCCCTCGTCATTATCGCCGGTCCCGCCGCTTTGAAGGGTGCCCACATAAATTCCAAGCCCTCTTTTAAGGTCTTCTCGGCGGCTTTGGAGCGTTTGCGGGAGTCTGACCTGAATGAGGCTGTCTTCGATTTCTTTTTTAAGGTCGCCGGTCAATTGCTCTTTGGCTTTGAGCGGAGCCCAAAAACCATGA
>CAMBEX010000097.1 GCA_945865865.1 Bdellovibrio sp. ZAP7 | reverse complement strand
CGCAGATGTTTTATAACGTCAAAGGTGGCACCGGTAAGTCCACGCTGACCGCACAATATGTGATGCGGGCTGCGATGATGGGGCTCAATGTTCTTGCCGTCGATCTCGATGGCCAAGGACACTTGACCGTGAACCTCGACATCTTGGATGGGCACGAGCGCGCAACGATCTATGACGTTTTGATTAATGATCTACCGATCTCCCAAGCCGTCATGAACGTGGCACCCGGGCTGGATTTGATTCCGGCCAATCTCGGCTTGTGCAACATCGAGATTCCACTCAACAACAAACCCCGACGAGAGTACCGACTCTCGGAGGCGATCGCCAAAATCGCGGACCAGTACGATTTGATCGTCGCAGACACCAATCCTGCGGCATCCATTCTCAACTGCTCGATGTTGGTGGCCGCTAATCTCGTCAACGTGATCTGCGCGACCAATCCTCTTTCGTTTCATGGAATGTCACTCGTGATGGCGACGATTGAGGAAATGGAACGAGAGTTTAAACGCGAGCTTGCGGTTCGAATTGTTCCCAACCTCTACGACAACCGCGAAGTGATCAGCCAAGAAGTCTTGGGTGAACTCAGGTCGCAGTTTCCGGGGGTCTGCACGAAATCCGTGGTCAATCGCTCGGCCGACTTGAACGAAGCCACCAAGCGTCGGACCACCGTGTGGGATGTAAGCTCTAAGGGAACAGGAGCTCAAGACATCAACTCGCTGGCCGAAGAAATTACTTTTACTTAACGATTTCAACAACTTAAATAACGGAGAACTGTCATGTCGATCATGGAAGAAGATCAAAAGACCGACTCAAAAATCAAAACTCGCACCGGAAGTGGGTATCTCAAGCAGCTTTATTCAACCGCACGCACTACCGCCGGAAGCACGCACTCTCACCTCAAGAACCTCACGACTTTTTTGGTAAATTTCGTACCTACCGAAAAAGTGGACGCCTCAGAGCTTCAAGTGAGATCGCACTTTGATGACTCTGAGATCGAGGCGCTCGCGCACTCCATCAAGGAGCACGGAGTGTTGCAGCCGATTCTCGTGGTTCAGGACGGCGATCGCTACAAAGTGATCGCTGGAGAGCGCCGACTGAGGGCTTCGAAACTTGCTGGGATCGATCGCATTCCCGCTCGTGTACTTTCCACAAATGACAAAGCGACTCACGAAATCGCGCTTCGCGAAAATCTGGATCGCGTGGATCTCCATCCCATCGAAGAAGGCGAAGGCTACGTTTCACTCCTCGAGGCGCAGGCCTACACAAGCTACGATGCAATCGCGAAGTCTTTTGGAAAGCCCAAGTCCCGGATCACCGAGTGCATCGGATTTACCCGTCTCCCGACAGAAACCAAGCAAGAAATCCTGAAAAAAGGCCTAAAAAGCCGATCTTTTCTGAGACAGCTTCTGGCCGTTGAACCCAGTCAACATCTTGCACTCATTGAGGACGCGGCAGGAAAAGAAGAAGTCTTGGTTCTTTCTGACTCCACGCAGGAGTCAGCTGCCGGTCAGCAAACTGAACCGACCGCGCCGAAAGCAAAAAAGGAAGCCAAGCCTTTTGAATATTCCTACGACACCAAGGGCCTCGCGGTTCCTGGCTTTCGCTGGAAGGCCGGCGAGGGTACCGAGAAGCTCGAAGGCTATCTCGCATCGATCAAAAAATTAGTCGACCAGATCGAAGACAAACTGACCCAGCCGTAAACTGCACACAGACCTTGGATTTAGGAGAGCGCGGCACCCTCGGGGTGCCGCGCTTTTTTATATGAGACTTGTATAAAAATCAGCCCATCGGACATCGGCAGACTAGCCGATCGCTCACAATTCTCTAATATTTCGACCGAGAATTCCGAAAAGAAGTCGTGAACTCCCCATCTCTATCCTGGATTCCGCTAGACCGAATCCACTCGCTCGTTCAACTGGAACCCGCGCTCGTTTTGCTGGGTTTAGGCGCGGCGGCCTGGGTGATTTACAAGCTTTTTTTGCGAGAGGTCTCGGAGGATCGGCATCGCTTTTTACGATCTCGGTTTTTAAACCTACTGGGACATGCGGCGCTAGCGGCTGTTGCGTTTCTGCTTTACCGGTTTCTGGATAGACTGCCAGAGACCGCCGAGCATGCGCGCCGCCTAATCCCCTACGCTGGATTTTTGTGCATCATTTGGGGCTCGGTCTTTTTTGTAAAAACCTGCAGCGTCCTGCTCTTTGAATACCTCTTTTTGGGACATATGCGCGAAGGGGTTCCGGTATTATTCGTTAATCTATTTTCACTGCTCCTGTCGCTCGTGCTTGCCGGCTGGATTGTTACCGAACTTTTTTCTGTTCGGATCACTCCATTGCTCGCAACTTCCGCAATTTTTTCGATCGTTCTCGGTCTCGCGCTTCAAGATACGCTCGGAAATCTTTTTGCCGGAATCGCTCTCCAAATCGACAAGCCTTATGAAATCGGCGACTGGATCGAAATTCAAAGCGGCAGTCAAAAGTGGTGCGGGCAGGTTCACGAGATTACTTGGCGTGCGACGGTGCTCACTGGATTTTCTGACGAGGCCCTCACCGTTCCAAATCGCGTGATGGCTCAGGCGGAGATCTCCAATTTTTCAGCGAAGACCAAACCGATTATTCGAAGTCAGTCATTTCGTATTCCACACGGGACATCTGTCAGCCATACAAAGACACTCCTCCTGAACGCCGCGACCCAGGTGGCGCTCATTCGAAGGGACCCTGAACCCACCGTCCTCGTGACCGAAACCACGGACTCCTGGATGACCTTCAAGCTTATCTACTTCGTGGATGATTACGGATCCCAGTTTAAGATCACGGATCAGGTCATTACGGCCGCCACTGATGCCCTTCAGGCCAATGGGATTCAGCTCGCGGCCAATCGTCTTCTCTTGCTCCAGCCCCGGGCTGAAGCTCCACCGGCCATCGAATAGCCGTGCCGAATAGCAACAAGCCGCACCGGGCGGGTTGCAAATCGCATCGAAAACTCCCTCATTTGCCGCTAAAAACGCCCTCTTTGCCCCACTTCACACTGGCATAGGACGTGCTTAACGCGTCGGGTGGGAGGGGACACGGCGTGGCATTATCAGACTCATTAGAATTTACCTTGGGTGAGACCAATCAGGCACTGCATCCTGCAGGATCCATGGAGCTCTCTCTTGAGAGCCGAAACCAGGCGAGAATATCGCTGGGGCTCGCAGCAGAGTGGGATTGGCTCAAATATCCCACGGGTCGCAAGCCTGCCTATATCAAAAACCTTTCGGAGACTGGCGCGCTCCTTTGCGCAACCGAAGAGCTCTCCATCGGAGAGCCCATACGCATGGTCCTGAAACATCAGCAAGACGCCCTATGGATTACCTGCGCTGGCACCGTGGTCAGGCGAGAGAACAAGATTGAATCTTGGCCCGGCAACGACTTAACACTCTTCAGGTATGGACTACGACTGACGCAGCCCATTCAACCCGGCCTACTGAGATCCCTGCGTGAGAGCTGTACACTGTGTGAATTTTGCAAAGAAAAGCCGGCAACCAACTCGTCTGCCGGCTCTTCCATTCATGACTGCTGCGCGCTCTGCCACCTCAGGCTGGCTTGCCAGAATCTTTTGATTCAGCAGCGCGGATAAGCGTGAACTAATTTTCGATCTTGATCTTGGCCTTCTCAAGCAAGAAAGCAATCGTTCGCTCTTCGCGAATGCGATACTCAAGATCATCGCGACGAGCGGGGCTCTTTTCGTAAAACTCACGAAGCTTTGGCTCTTCCACTTTCATCGAAACTGCAAGTTTTGCAATCTCAGCTGAAACATCATCAGCCTTGACCTCGAAGCCCTCTTTCTTGGCGATACTTTCAATGATCAAGCTAGCGCGCACCTGGTTTTCAGCGCGTTTTTTGATGTTTTCCATCTCGCTCGTCAAAATGTCCTGAATGGTTTTTTCGTCAGCACCCTGCTGCTTGACGTTCTGAGCGACATCCTGAGCCAGCGCGCGGGTCTGTGACTGAATCAGTGCGACGGGAACCTCAAATTCATTTTTGTCGATGAGGGCTTGAAGCAAATCGCTCCTGAGCTTGCGCTGCACTTCCTGCGTGCGCTCTTGAGTCAGGTGTTCTCGCGCCTTTCCAGTCATGTCTGCGACGCTCTCGTAACCCATCTGCTTTGCGAAATCGTCGTTCAGCTCTGGCAGCTTGCGGGTCTTGATCTCATTGATGGTTGCGGTAAATTCTGCATCTTTGCCCGCCATGTCTTTTTCGTAAAAATCTTTCGGAAACGGCACACGGAAAGTTTTGGTTTCGCCGACCTTCATTCCAATCAGGTGGTCTTCAAATCCTGCAATCAGAGTGTCGGAACCCACTTCTAGGAGGCGCGATCCCTTCATTCCAGGACGCTCATCCAGACCTGTTTCGGTCACCAATCCACCGTGAAAATTTAGGTCAACAAACTCACCTTTTTTAACTTTATGAGAAGCGCGAGCGCCTTCTTCAATGGGCTGCAACTCGCCCTGTGCGCTTCGGAGATTTTGGACAACTTGGTCCACATCTTGGTCAGTGATTTCAACACTGCCCTTTTTGAGAGAAACGCCGGCGTAGCCCTTCACTTCGATCTCAGGGAGAATTTCGACCGTTGCGATGTAGGTGAGGTCTTTTCCTTCGGCGAGGGAATGGTCGTGCGCCCCTTCGCCGGTTTTGTGTTCTGGAGTCTCGAAGGTAGGCCGACCAATGACCTTAATTTTTTGATCGCGAACGGCGACCTGAAAGGATTCATCCATGAGGTTGTGAAAAACACGGTGACGAACGTCTTCGCCGTAAAACTGCTTAACGACCGTTAGAGGAACATGTCCAGGCCGGAAGCCCTTGAGCTTGGCAGTACGCTGCATCTCTTTCAGTCCCTTTTCGAAGTGGTTTTCCACTACCGAAGCGGGAACACGAACGGTCAATTTACGAAGAATATTCGACGTTTTTTCAACTTGTACTTTGAGATCCATAGTCCGCTCGTTCTAGTCGAACGGGCTTCGAGATGTCAACGATTACCAAGTCAAATCTGGGTACCAAACTCGCTCTAACCAAAGGGCTCGTCCCGGGGCCGTGGGCCCCACGAGCTTTCGGTCCCTGGAGTCGATAATCTCCCTCATACAGGCCGAATCGCGCCTTCCCTCACCTATTTGAAGCAGCGTCCCGGCGATCCCTCGGACCATTTGCTTCAGAAAACCGCTCCCAATCAGTCGGATTCGAACCAAACCCAGTTCACAGTCGCTCTTTGCAGGGGCTAATCCGGGTACCATGGGAAAACCAATGGGCTCCCAGTGGACTTCGGCCTCAAAAATCTCCCGGACCGTAGGGCCTGGTTTGGCGCCGGACGCCTGAAATGACTTAAAATCCTGTCTGCCCTTCAAATAATCCAGACCTGCCTGAATGGCCTTTAGATCGAGGGACTTTTTGATCCACCAGCTAAAGTGCTCGAGGTGAGGCAACGAACAGGGCCCTTGCTGAAAATAATAGCTGTATTGCTTCTTCTCGGCGCTTCTCTGTGCGTGAAACTCTACTGGAACGGCCTGCACCCCTAGAATCCGAATATCGCGAGGCAAAAGCGAATTGAGGCCGTTTACCAAAATTTCTGGCTGCCATTCTTTCTTATTCAAAACAAAGTGGACGACTTGTCCTGCGGCATGAACTCCTGAGTCCGTTCGACCGCTTCCCACAAGCGAGACCTTCTCTTCACGCGAAATCTTGAGGAGAGCCTTTTCTAGAGTCTCTTGAATGCTGGGAGCACCCAGGGCGGCTGAACCCTTTTGCTTTTGCCAGCCACAGTAGCGAGTGCCTGCGTAACTGATCCATGCGGCGTACTTCATGAAAGAAAAACCTCAAATCTCAAAAGTGAGGCCCAACGAGGTGGTGGAATTTGTGAAATTGACGGGGCCTGAGAGCGTCGAAAATCGAAGAAAATCCAAAGTCAGAAAGTATTGCATGACCCCAAACGTTTCATAAAGTGACCACGACGAGTCGCGACTGAGCCAATCAAGGTTGAAAGCGACTCCGCCTCCGACAGTCATTCCGCGTGAATTTCCCCAAATAGCGTCTTTGTTGTCGCTTCGGGTTTCTGAAAATCCCACCAACGTAGGACCCGCCATCACAAAGGGTCTCAGGACACGAAACAAGTTAAACCGATAAGTAAGCCCAAGCGTGGCAGGCACTGTAATGAACTGAAACTTTACGCTCGAGACCGAGCCATAAGTTCCGCCCCCGGGATTTGAGGGCTCAAATTCAAAAATCCCAGACCCCTTTTGAAAACTCACACCGAGACTGCCGAACAGTCCGACATTACCCAACCACTCACTGTGAAACGGCTGATACTCATAGAAAAAGCTCAGATCCGGAGCAAGGCCGGGGCTATAAATTTCGTCATACGGACGAACCGCATTCTCTGAAGTAATGGTTCGTCCCTGATTGACCCCAACGCGAAGACCAAACGCACCGCTGATCTCGCCGACCTTCTTGGGCCTCAACTCAGATTCGCCTTCAGCTACTGAACGAATCGCGCCCCCATCGGTCTTCGGCTCAAGCTTGAGTTTTTCCCACTCCGTATAGGATCCCTCACCAGAGCTTTTGAATCTCTCTGGGTTACTGGCCTTAAGCTCTTCCAAATAAGAGGGTTCGGGCGATCCCTTTTCGGAACCAGTGGCAGACCCCGAGCTCTTGATCTTTTTTCTGAGTGACTCAATGTAAGGTTCGACTCCAGGCTCACTAGGTGCGGCACTGGGAGCCATTTGGCTCTTCAGCTCATCCAAATAGGGTTGAACATTTTTTGGAGTGTCGGAATCGACGGCGTACGCTCGATGGACACCTACAAGCAGAGTGCTGATCATTGCCAACACCCCAAAAAATCCTAAAAACCTCGGTGATCTGCGCTGCCTAAGAGGCACATACAACAACAACATACCTGTCAGACAGAGACATAAAAAAACTGCCGGATGCAGCGCAAGCCACGCTAGAATTTGAACGGGCGCAAGCCAAAGAAGCACGGGTCCGCGGAACTCTGGATTTCGCATCAGCCACTCCGCGGCCGATGGAGACCACTCGTAATAGCGCTGAATAAAAATCTGTCCAAAAAAGCTTTTACTTAAAACATGGTCTCGAAATTCCCGAAGAAGTTCGACTGGAGCCGCGTCCGTCGAACGAAAGGCGGCAGTCGCCACAAAACAATTTCCCTGCCTCAAAAATCCTTGAATTTGCGAAGTCTGAACGGCTGCTGGATAAAAACAGAAGTCACCCACACTATTTACGACACCGGCCGCATCTCGAACGCCGACGTCTGCATCATAGAGGTGATCCGTGCCGTCAGTCGTATTGGTAAAACCCTCGATGGTTGAAGCTGCGCCTCCAATTTCCAATCGGGCCACAATCTGAGAAGTATCCTGCCAAAAATTAGTGGGATTTGTGCCGCCCTCCTTCGCAAGAAAGATGAGCTTCGACAAAGGCGCGCCGTACTGGTCTGCGGCAGAAGTAAATGAACCAGGAGAAAAAAAGATCTCTGAGTCACCAGGACTGTACGCGACAGACAGATCCGCTATGCAGCTCAAGGTAGGTGCTGATTGCTGAAACTGCAAAGTGATCTGCTTGTTTTCTTCGGACGAAGAAACAGTCCCGGTTCCACCGTCAGTCTGTTCCTTACTGATATAGATCGTGACGGCCAAACTTCGAGTGTTTGGAGCGGTGTCAAGCGCTCCGCCCGCACAGCCGGTGACCGTAGCGCCTACCTGGGCCGCATAAGCGCAAATATCTTGAGGATATAATCCTATTCTCAGCGTCTCTTTGTTGGTGTGATCGTATCGTACCGCCAGTGAGTAGGTTCCAGCAGGGCTCGAAGTTGAAACATTGGACTGGCAGCGGGCACCCGACGAACATGCTTCGGAAGCGTAGGCGATCGGAACCGCCACTGAATTATTTACGACAACGGTGACTACGATATTTTCGTTGGCTGCGAGAGTTCCAAAGGTTTTTGAAGAAGAGACGTCCAAATAGACGATGTTTGCACTGCCAGTGTCGGCTCCCTGTTGGGCATCCAGATCAAAAAAATGAAACCCGTCTCCTTCGTCGACAAACGAACTGTCAGGAGTCGGGTTATGGCTCGACCTCTCGCCTGCGTAGTAAATCGTACCGGCTGAAGTGATTGCGTAAGGTGTCGGAGGTGCGACCGTCACGGCCGCATCGGAAATGAACGGAAAAAAGAGCGCGATCGCAACAAGAGCAGTCCCGGACTTACTGAAGATTGCTGATAATCCTCTCGCCGATCTGAATGGCATTGAGTGCGGCTCCTTTTCTCAGATTATCCGAAACAACCCAAAGATTCAGCCCATTTTCAACAGAGGGGTCGCGACGGACTCGTCCGACATAGACTCCGTCTTTTCCGGAGGCCGATTCTATTGGACTCTCTGGTCCGGCCATCCCCATGGGGTAAAGATTTGCCGCGGGATCATCCTGGACCAGCACACCGTCCTGGCGCCGCAAGGCACTTGTCACATCCAAAAGTTCAAACGCACTCTCACACTCGACATTAACCGACTCCGCATGACAACTCAGAGTTGGAACCCGAATCGCAGTAGCACTGATTTTCAGCTCTGGCAGACCCAGTATTTTTCGAGTCTCCGCCATGAGCTTGTGTTCTTCGCTCGTATAGCCATCGTCCCTGAATCCACCGATATGAGGAATGCAGTTAAAAGCGATCTGATGCTGAAAGATCGAAGGCGACATATACGAACCATTCAAAAGTGCGCGAGTCTGATCTGAAAGTTCGCGGACCGCCTCGGTACCCGCACCACTCGTGCTTTGATAAGTGGAGACCACTACCCGACGAATATTCCATTGATCGTGAATGGGCTTGAGCACGGCCACCATCTGAACGGTCGAACAGTTGGGTCCCGAAAAAATTCGGCTGCGCCCCGTCGCTTGCGCCTCATGACGACATCGCGAATCTATTAGGTAGCCATTGACTTCGGGAACCACGAGCGGAATGTCCGAATCCATTCTAAAAACTGCGGAGTTATCGATCACCCAAGCGCCGGATCCCGCCGCCTGCAGAACCCATTCTTTAGAAATCTCGTCTGAGGCATCAAAAAACGCGAAATCAACCTCTTCAAAGCAACCCTGCGCAAGTGTCCTACAAAGGTAGTTTTTTCCGCAAAAAACGACGCTCTTTCCTTCGGAGCGCTTGGACGCAAAGGGAATCAACTCAGAGACTGGAAATTTTCGCTGCTCAAGGATCGACAGCAGCTGCGTCCCCACTGCACCGGTCGCACCGACTACAGCAACCCGATACCCGGGTGATGGTGCGATCATTCAGAGGTTGCCCCGCGCATGAGACAAACGCAGTTCCAAACCAAAGAAAGTGTCAGGTACGTTGCCCCAAGCAAAAACAGAGTCACTTCGGGTTTGACTGCGACCAATACAAGCATCAGCAC
>CAMBEX010000096.1 GCA_945865865.1 Bdellovibrio sp. ZAP7 | reverse complement strand
CGCGGATGAAGGAAAGCGCATTCACGCCGGAAAAGTCGAAGGCAAGATCGGTGACGTAGGCGGCGCGATCAGCGTGGCCATTATCAAGTAACGACATCACTCGCTTGAAACTGAAAAGGCGCGAAGCCCTCACGGGTTTCGCGCCTTTTTTATTCAACTAATGTGCGTTTAAGCGGCCTTTTGAACTTCCTCTTCGGCCTTTGTATTCTGAGTAGCGGTGGAGCCAGCTTCAGACCCTTGGGTCACGTCGAGTTTTCTAGCAGAGAAATTCACACCCTTGCTGCCATCCAGCACTTCACAAAGCGCCTGCACCAGGCCCTGAAGAGCCTCGGCATGATGAGCGAGCTCTTCGGCGCTGCTGGCGGACTCTTCGGCCGAAGCGGCATTGCCCTGGGTCGATCCGTCGACTTGATTCATGGCATGACTCACCTGCTCCAGGTGGACCGCCTGTTCATTGCTGCCATTGGCAATCTTGTCATTGAGCTCCGCAATCTGAACGACAACTTTGACAATTTCCTGAAGTGACTTACTGCTCCTGCCAGCGATTTGGCTGCCGCGCTCAATGTTTGCGACACTTTCCTTGATCAGAGTTGAGATCTGCTTTGCTGAGGAAGCGCTGTTTTGAGCAAGCGTTCTCACTGCGTCGGCAACCACCGCGAATCCTCGGCCCTGGTCGCCCGCGCGGGCGGCCTCAACGGCCGCGTTCAACGCCAGCAAATTGGTCTCAAACGAAATATCGTCGATGACTCCAATGATCTCTTCGATCTGCCGGGAGCTCGTCGAAATATCCAACATCGCGCGATTGAGATCACGAATTTCGACCTCACCTGCCTCCGCACAGCTACGGCCTGAGTGCGAAAGATGACTGGCATCCTTGGCGTGCTGGGTGTTGGTCTTTACAATTTCAGAAAACTGACCCATCGTCGCGGTCGACTCTTCAAGGGCCGCTGCCGACTCGGTCGTCCCCGCCGACAATTGCGTGCTCAAACTTGAAAGCTGCTGAGCGGCACTCAACACCTGAGTCGAGGTTTCACTGAGATTTTCACTGACAGAGCCCAAAACTCGGGCGGTGCCACGAGCAGTTCGGATTCCAAAAAAAAGCAAAAACAACGCGCCCAGCCCCGAAGAACCCAGCGTCGCAAACAAAAGCTGCTGCCGGAGCTTTTTGCTCGAATCCGACTTTCTTTTAAGCGCCTCGGCCTGTTGCAAGTCCAATCCTTCAAACCCTTCGTTGAGGGCCTGAATCGACGGAAGCAAAGTTCCCGTCAGAAGGGTTCGCGCCTTTTCGGTGTCTTCTTTGTTTTGATTGCCCAAGAGTCCCGCAGCCTCGCTGACCGCCGCTGTAAACGTCGGCCAGGCGGTTTCAACCGTAGAAAATATCTTACTCTCAGAGGGATCACGAGAGATGCTCGTATAGAGAGATTTGGCATTTTCAAAACGCTCCTGCTGGGCGAAGGCCTGCTCAATAGCAGCCATTCGCTCGTCTCCCTCAATGCTCACGCCCTGCCAAAGCAATCGAGTGATCGTTTGAATCGCCGAATCCATCTCACCGGCATAGAATGCAGACGGCGTGTCTTTTTTGACCGAGCTCTCAAGATCGTTGCCGAGAGTTCTCTGCCCCCAAAACGCCGTAAGCGAAACACCCGTTAGAACAAAAACAGGTACAGCGATCATGAAAAGCAGCTTGCCGCGAATTCCGTGAAACCAGGCACCGAATCTAGACATGAATATCTCCTTTTGCCTTTCCAACCCTACTCATCGGCCAGGGGCAAACAGGACTTAAGACAAAAAAGTGACGCCGGACAGCTAACTCACTAAGATTGCGGGGAATTACCCTATCGCCCCCTCTCTCACAAAACCATCAATAGATCCGGCACCTGATCGGTGGCTTTCAAAAGCTCAATAATTTCGTCGGCGCTGCTTGCCCCAAACCGGTAAGTCTTGGCGACATGCTTTCCGCCTACGCTCTCGCGACTGAGCTCCAAGGTAAGCGTCGCAAACCGTTTTTCGAGCCCTGAGACTCCGCCATGAAAGGCGACCGTATTTTTTCCAATAAACTTGTGTAAATAAGTGGTCGGAAACTTTTCCTGGGATTCCAGAAGTGCCTTGAGCTGGCTGTAGTCTTTGGGTTGCGTTGGCATTGATCCTTTACTCTCACAGAACCAGCAGATTTCCAGCGGAATACCCGCTCGCTCAAGAGCCCGCGGCAAAGCGTTTGCAATGACTGTCAGTGTGGCACAAGGAAATCCAAAACTCCCCTGCGTCGGCATCTTACTCGTTGAGGACGACGACGCAATCCGCGAAGCCCTCCGTTACGCTCTGGAGTACGAAGGATATGACGTATCCAGCGCCAGTAACGGTCAAGATGCTCTCGACAAGCTCAAAACGCTTCCGCGTCCTTGCCTGGTCCTGCTGGACTTAATGATGCCTGTCATGAACGGCTGGGAGCTCGCCGAAAACCTCTCAAAAGACGCCGTGCTTTCCACCATCCCGGTAGTCATCGTAACCGCTTTTTCAGAAAAAGTAGGCGAGCTCGCCAAAACCCATCGCATACTCAAAAAGCCCATGGGGATCGACCTGCTCCTTTCTGTCGCTCATGAATACTGCGGACAACCACCCCAAGCGCTTGGAAAACCCCCACTCAGACCCGTCGAACTATGAGCCGCCGCCCACCCACGAAAAAATCAGCACTCCCGCTCGCTCCTGACTCTCCTCGTGCCGACGGTGATCAAATTATCCGGCTCAAGCAATCCCTGGCATTTATTGAGGCGGTCCTCGACAACATTCCCAACATGATTTTCGTAAAGGACGCCCACGAACTGCGCTTTGTACGATTCAACAAAGCAGGCGAAGAGCTACTGGGTTACCGCCGCGAAGATCTGATCGGAAAAAACGATTACGATTTTTTTCCGAAATCCGAAGCTGATTTTTTCACCTCCATGGACCGCGACGTGCTCGCCAAGGGCGGCGTCACCGACATTCCAGAGGAGCCCATTCAAACACGACATCATGGCCCTCAGTTCCTTCACACCAAAAAAATCCCGATTCTCAACGAGGACGGAGAACCCGAGTTTTTGCTTGGAATTTCTGAAAACATCACAGAAAAAAAGCAGGCGGAGGCAACACGCATCCGCCTGCAGGAAGAAAAGCTCGCTCGGGCCGAAGCGGAAAAAGCCGTCGAAATCCGAGATGACTTTATTGCGGTCGCTTCCCACGAGCTGAGAACCCCGCTCACGCCGCTCAAGCTCAACCTCGAGCTTCTCTCGCGTCGTTTAGAGAAATGCGCCCTCCCAGAAGAAGCCAAAAATCTGCTCAGGATCGTCGCGGCCTCTCTCAGTCAGGTCGACCGCATGACCGCTCTCGTTGAAGACCTCCTCGACGTGAGCCGAATCAGCGCAGGTCGCATGCACCTCGAAAAAACCCCCACTAACCTCAGTCAGGTCATACAAACTGTCCGCTCCCGAATACTCACAGAACTCCAGCGCGCAAACTGCGCTCTCACTCTAAAACTAGAACCAGGTATCATCGGTAAGTGGGACGCATCGCGAATTGAACAGGTCCTCACCAATCTCCTGACCAACGCACTGAAATACGGAAAAGGAAAACCCATCGAAATCGAGTCGAGAATTTCCAGGTCCTTCAGCAATTCGAACCTTAGCGTCTGTGAATTGAGCGTGCGAGACCACGGCATCGGAATCGCGCCGGACGACCAACTTAGAATCTTTGAACGGTTTGAACGCGCAGTCTCCACAAAAATGTTCGGCGGAATCGGACTGGGTCTCTATATCACCCGAGAAATCGTTACGGCCCATGGCGGTAGCATCCGAATTGAAAGCGCACCTGGACAAGGCTCACGCTTTATTGTCGAACTCCCCCTCGGAGCTGAAACCTTGCTCGAGGCCGGGCCTGCGCTTTAAGGCTATCCCTTACCCTCGGCCGCAAGCAGGAGGCTCAGCTCCTCCCAGCGGGACAACGTATCGTACAATTTTCTTTCCATCTGCCTTTGCTCTTCCATCAAAACGAGCGACTTCGCTTTGTCGTCGTAGGTAGAGGTATCGGCTAGTTTTCTATTCAAATCAGAAACTAGAATCTCAAGTTCCGTGATCCGAATCTCCAGTTTGTCGCGCTCTTTTTCCCACGCGATGATCTGGTTATTTGATGCGCGCTTGGGGTTCGCCGAACTTGAAGTGGAAGTAGAAGCCGCGGCCGGATTCGACTCGTTGAGGGCCACACCGTTTCCGGCCGGCGCAGTGCTTTTAAGCGAGGGTTTGCCCTGAGCCTCTTTAATTTTTCGAGTGAGATACTCGTCATAACTTCCCAAAAGTGGAACCACCCTCGAGCCGGCACCACTCCCTTCGGCAGCCGGTTCAATTTCCAAAACCTGATCCACGAGCGGCGCCATAAATTCACGATCATGCGAAACCAGGCAAAGCGTACCTTCAAAACCCTGAAGGGCTTCGAGCAAAACCTCTCGCGACTGGGCATCCAGATGGTTGGTGGGCTCGTCCAAAATCAAAAAATTAGAGGGCGACAATAAAAGTTTAGCGAGGGCCACGCGAGCCTTTTCGCCCCCCGACAGTACCGCGCACTTTTTATCGACCGCATCTCCCGAAAACAAAAACGCGCCCGCAATCGCGCGCACCTTGGCCATCGGCATATCGGGCGCTATCGTCTCGAGTTCCTGCAAGACGGTCTTGTGCATATTCAAAGATTCGGCCTGGTGTTGAGCGTAGTAGCCCACTTGCACCAAATGGCCGAGCTTTGCCACGCCCTCCGTAGGAGCAAGCGCGCCACTTAAAAGTTTGAGTAGGCTCGTCTTTCCGGCGCCATTCACCCCCACAATCGCAACGCGACTGCCTCGCATCAGCACCCAGTTGAGGTCCTGATAAACTTTTTTGGCGCCGTAAGTGAGTCCCGCATTTTTAAACGTCACGACCTCGCGCCCGCTATGCGAGGCCGGTGGAAAGCGAAACCGCACTGTAGACGCTTCTTCAGAAAGTTCGATGCGCTCCATCTTCTCGAGCTG
This sequence comes from Bdellovibrio sp. ZAP7, assembly GCA_945865865.1. Lineage (GTDB taxonomy): Bacteria > Bdellovibrionota > UBA1018 > UBA1018 > UBA1018 > CAMBEX01. The sequence continues at coordinate 4,641 of CAMBEX010000096.1, read as the reverse complement.
CTTCAGGCGGCTCTGCGCTTGGCTGGCCTTGGTCGCCTTGGCTCGAAATCGCGCGACAAACGACTCGAGCTCCGCAATTTTTGCCTGCTGTCCCGCATACTGAGAGCGCAGCACCGCAAGGCGCTCTTCTTTTTGGGTCGCATAGGCGTCGATGTTTCCGCGGTAGGTCGCGATTTTTCGCTGATCGATTTCAAAGACCTCAGTGACCATCCGATTGAGAAATGCGCGGTCATGGCTCACCAAAAGCATCGCACCTTGATGCGCGCGCAGAAATTCTTCGAGCCAGAGTAACGACTCGAGATCGAGATGGTTGGTGGGCTCGTCCAAAAGCAATAGATCCGGGTCCATGAGCAAAATTCTGGAAAGGGCCACGCGCATGAGCCAACCCCCGCTAAAAGTCGTCAGCGCGCGGTCAAAGTCGCTCGTCTTAAAACCTAGACCACTCAAGATTTCTTTTGCGCGACTTTCGAGGCGATATTGATCGAGATGATCAAGCTCCTCGAGAACCCGGCCGTAGCGTTCGAGCGCCTCGGGGTCATCGCTGTTAGTATTTCCGGCAAACGCCTCTTCGAGTTCTTTCTGCGCCGCTTGAAGCTCCTCGAGCCTCCCGTCCATTCGCATGACTTCTGAAAGAACGGTGCGACCAGAAAACTTCGGCACTTCCTGCGCAAGATGTCCGATAGAGAGATGCGACGCTCGTGAAACACTGCCCGAGTCCGGCGACTCAAGTCCCAACAAAATTCGGATCAGGGTACTTTTTCCTGCACCATTAGGACCTACGAGAGCTACCCGCGAGCGATTACCGAGTCTGAGGTTTGCGCCCTCAAAAAGAACCTTCGAACCGTACTGTTTAGAAACGTCTTGAAGCTGGAGCATTGCGTAAAGTTTTCAGTGTACCTTTGATCGTGAATGGACTACCCCTTCTTAAAACTTTTAACGCCAGGAGCCAACCATGAAGGCACGAGTCGTCTCTTTTCATTACACGCTGACCAACACCACCGGTGAAGTCCTGGACTCGTCATCGGGCGCCGAGCCGCTGACGTACATGGAAGGCGCAGAACAAATCATTCCCGGCCTCGAAGAACAAATGAAGGCACTCAGCGTAGGCGACAAGAAAAAAATCCTTGTTCCGGCTGCCGATGCTTACGGCGTTCAGGACCCGGCCCTGGTGGTTGAGACCTCTAGCTCTTCACTTCCCAAGAAAAACGCCCAGGTCGGGGATCAGTTCACGGGCGCTCTGCCCAATGGCCAAGAAGCCCCCTTTACGGTGACCAAAGTCACCGACTCTCAAGTGACTCTCGACGGAAATCACCCGCTTGCAGGCCAGGACCTGACTTTCGACGTCGAACTCACCGAGATCCGTGAAGCCACCGCAGAAGAACTCGAACACGGCCACGCTCACGGTCCTGACGGCCATCACCACCACTAAAAGCCCGCGCGCATAAATGAGTCACTCTTCGGGATCCGTCAAAGTCATTGTCTATGCGTTACTCGCCAATTTCGCGATTGCGCTCGCGAAATTTTCCGGGGCCTCGATCACCCAGAGTACGGCCCTCTTGGCTGAGGCCATTCATAGCCTCGTGGATTGCGCCAACCAGGCACTCCTACTCGTAGGCAATCGCGCCTCTAAAAAAGCCCCTACCGAACGGCACCCTCTGGGTTACGGCCGTGAAGCGTTCTTCTGGTCGTTTGTCGTGGCTATCCTGCTTTTTTCAATGGGTGGACTTTTTGCGATCTACGAAGGGATTCATAAACTTCAGTCCCCGGAGCCAGTTCTTTCACCGATGATCGGTCTTGGCATTTTGGTGTTTGGAATTGTCCTTGAAACAGGCTCTTTTTTAGCCTGCTTGAAAGAGGTCCGAAGAACCAATCCGTTTCCGAGCCTTTGGAGCTGGTTTCGAAAAACCACCGCCGCCGAACTCCTGGTGATTTTTACCGAAGATTTGGCAGCCCTTTTGGGCCTCACCATTGCGACGGCCTGCTTACTCCTCACCTGGATTACCGGAAATTCTGCGTGGGATGCGTGGGGCTCTGTTTGGGTGGGTTCGGTGCTCATCATTATGGCGGCGCTTTTGGCCGTTGAGATCAAGTCGCTTCTCATTGGCGAGGCGCCCACTCATGACTATCGCCCCGCACTTGAGGAAATCATTCAGGCCAAGATTCCGTCTTCAAAACTTTTGCGGATACTAGCTCTTCAAACAGGGAACGCCGAAGTGCTCCTGAGTTACAAAATCACCTCAGGCGAAATCACTCTGACGCGAGATCTCATCGCTGCCATCAATGAAATTGAACGTGAAGTGAAACTCAAATTTCCTGAAGTCCGCTGGCAGTTTGTCGAACCCGACCACGAGGCTTAAGTCGCGGTTACTGCGGCCGTTTGCATTCAGGCTTGCGCCCGGTGGCCTTCGCTTTTTCAAAAAGCACGGTCATCTCAGGCTGAAGCGCCTGGAGATCCCCAATCCGAGTTTTGTGCGAAGGGTGCGTCGAGAGAAACTGCGGCGGCTGAGCGCCCCCCGCGGTCGACATGTTTTTCCAAAGTTCAATGCTCTCAGCAGGATCAAAACCCGCGCGGGCCATCATCCTGACTCCGATGTGGTCGGCTTCACTTTCTTGCGTGCGTCCGTACGGAAGCAAAACACCGACTTGAACTCCCACTCCTAGGAGCGCAAGCAGCGTCCCTCGTTGAGCTTGATCTTTGAGCATCACTCCGAGCGCGACTTGCCCCCCTTGCGCGACGACGCCCTGAGAAACACGCTCGTTTCCGTGACGAGCCAGCACGTGCCCAATTTCATGCCCGATGACGGCGGCAAGTTGCGCTTCCGTCTTGGCAACATTTAAGAGGCCGGTGTGAACTCCGATTTTTCCGCCTGGAAGTGCAAACGCGTTCGCAGAAGGCTCGCGAAAAACAACGATTTCCCACTTGTCTGCTGGGATTCCGCTCTCTGAAACTTGAATCAAGGGCCGCGCGATGCAGGCCACATATTCGTTGTATCGGGGATCGCGCTCCGTGGGCTGCGTGGCTTTCATTTCTTGAAAAGCCTGCGCGCCCATCTGCGCCATCTGCGACTCAGGAAGCAATATTAATTGCCCACGGCCAGTCGGAGAGGTCGCACATCCCAGAGCGCCGATCATCACCGCGCCCACTTGCACCCTTTTTTTATTAGACTGCCACAACCTCACGAACCGAAGGAATCGCTTCTTGAAGCCTGCGCTCGATTCCCATTTTGAGCGTCGCTGTAGAACTCGGACAGCCTGAGCAAGAACCCTGCAGATAAACGTAAACCACCCCGTCCTCGAATTTTTCAAACGTGATATCTCCGCCGTCCATCGCAACGGCCGGACGGATTTCGTTATCAAGAATCTCACGGATCTTGTTTTCAATTTCAGTTCCACCGCCCTTGTGAGCGGCCGCCTGCAGGTAGTCACCCTTCATGACAGGCTCATGAGCAGTCAGGTGTTGCTCAATGATCGATGAAGAAGTTTTGTGAACGACGTCCCAGTCACCCTCTTCGGTCTTGGTCACGGTGATAAAATCACGCCCGACCATGACGCCGCAGATTCCAGGAATGTTAAAAAGTTTAGCCGCCAAGGGGCTTGCCGCCTCGGCATCAACCAACCGGGTAAAGTTGACGGCTCCAGCCTCAATCAATTGGCGGTTGACCGAATACTTGAGGGTATTGGGGTTTGGGGTGAACTCTAAATTGATATAAACGGGTTCAGTCATTTGGAACTCCTTGGAACGATCATCATTGAATACGGGCGTCATAACACAGCCCTTGTGACACAGCTAGCCGGGACCTCGTTTTGCCCGCAATTGCTGGATCCCAATGCATTGACGCAGTTGCGAAACCAAAAGGTGGGCCCGACTATGTTACACTGTAGGAACACCATGCTCATTTTTAGCCCGTTTTCCCTGTTTCTGACCCTTCTTTTGGCACTGCCTGCACTCTCGAGTTCTCAAGCCCAAGCCGAAGTCAGCCTGGACCGAATCGAAAAAAACACCCTGTATTTTACTTCGAGCACCCCCTCGGTACTCGCACCCTCCCCGCTTAAAACGGGGCTACAGGACGTGCAATTTATTGGATGGGTTCGTGCCGAAGGAACCTCCACCGTGCCTCACGTGCTGCTCGCCGCACGATCTTGCTCAGACTGCAAGCTTGCCACCGATGAACGCTCGCTCTATTTATTGGCTGCCTCTGGCGGCGGTGCTTTTACAACGGGCCCCGCGGTAAATTCTCCCTTAGCCATGGTCTTTCCCGGCAAGATCCTGGACCCAAAAACTAAAGACCTGCTCTTTATCTCTCGAGCATTCATTGGAAAATGCCTGAAGTCGCAGCCCGGTGAAGTCTACGTTTCGTTTCAAAAGGAAAAACTCGATCGCAAACCCAGTTTGCAAAGCGGGGTGTTTGTGGCGCAGCCCTCGGCCACTGGAATTCACGAGCAGCTTTTGGAGCGACGCCTCCCGTCCATCAACGACACGCTCGTCCGTGTGCGCCTCAAGCAATGTGTCGAAGTCATGGGCCGCAACCGCGTCATGTCCTCCAAGGCGCTCGATCTGAATCTTCGAAGAAACGAAAAGGCCGACAGCTCGTCTGAGACACCCGACGATTAAAAATCCGATCTCAGAGCTTTCCCATTTTT
>CAMBEX010000095.1 GCA_945865865.1 Bdellovibrio sp. ZAP7 | reverse complement strand
ATCCGGTCGCCGCGGCGACCGATTCGGCAGAAGCGGTAGCAGGAAGAGCTGGCCCTGCGGCGGTGGCTCCCGTGCTTCGGTCGCCGTGGCGACCGATTTGAGTATTTTGAAAATACTCGCGCATCCCTTCGAGGGTGATCATCTTGCGCTCGACGTTTCCAACTTTGCGTTTAATCGTTTTCAGCAAACCTTGGCTTTCGAGCGCAGAAATAGAACTTTTATCGATTTTTGCCAGCGTCGCGAACTCCGCAGGCGTGAAATGAATTTCTTTGAATGTGGCCATTGGGGTCTCCCTCCTTGAAGACTATTGGTGTGATTGTATTCTGACGACGCGCGAGCGCAAGTTGAATTCGGTCGCCACGGCGACCGATGGAGGATGAGTGAGCAAATAAGAAAATTCGGTCGCCACGGCGACCGATGAAAGCGCAGCCTAACTGCTCACGCTTTGATAGCGCTTGAGTCCGCGCTTCCAAAGAAAGGCGTCGAGAATAAAAAAGCTCGTGAGCACGGTCGCGATCAGGGTGTACTCGCGAGGCTCAAGCCCGTGCAGAAGAGCGCGGGCCGGAACGCTGCCGATGAAGGCAAAAGGAAACGCGGTGAGAATCGCGTACCGAATCGCGCTGGGGTAGAGGGTGTCGGGTTTCGTCGCAAATGCGAAAAACTGATAGTACAGACGTGAAAGAGCAAAACCTCTCTCCGTCCAAAAAATCCAAATACAAAACGCGAAGCGAAGAAGCACCGCCGTTAAGAGTCCCACTAAAAGCCAAAACACAAATAGGAGCCAATGGAGCCCGCCGGCAAATCCGGCTTCATCGGCGTATCGGACAGCGATGGCCACACCGAGCACGATGTTAAAGGCCGCAGTGAGGTTCACCCAGCGGGTGAGAGAGAGAAAAATCGGGTGTGCTGGTTTGGTCAGCAAAATATCCAGTTCGCCTTTGTTGACGAGATCCGAGAAATTCCAAAAGTTGCGTTGAAAGAAAGTCGTAAAAAGAGCGTCCGAAGAAAAGAAAACACCCAGAAAGAAAAAGATCTGGGGTTTGGTCCATCCCGCCAAGGTAGGCACGTTGGCGTAGATGACGGTAAAGAGCGTGAACTCAACGGCGATCCAGACCAGGTCGGATGCCATCATGGCCAAAAAGTTTGTCCGGTATACGGCTTCGCGAACCCAGTTGTTCTTGAGCTGGACCAAGAAGATCTGAACGTAGCGGCTTAGGCCTTTCATCTTATCCTCCCAGGCTCAGGTAGCGTTTCATTCCAAAACCCCAGCTCACGCGGATCATGAGCCAGCCCGCGACAATCCAAATTCCGGCTACACCGAGCTGATAGAAAAATTCGTCATTCGACCAATTTCCGAGGGCGTACTGAGTGGGTCCAAATACAAAGAGATAGAAAGGAGTGGCCTTCCAGAGCCACTGCAGGGATTCAGGAAACATATTCAGCGGAATCGTCTCTCCGGAGAGCAACGCCACGATCATGTTCTTGACCATGAGGACGCTGTAGGCCTCCTCCCAAAGAAAGGCGGTCGTCGCAAGCGCCGCGCTGATCTGGTAGTGGATAATGTTTCCAAGGACGGCAAGAAGCATGGCGCCCGGCATTCGAGTGGGGGCCATTCCCAGCCAAGCCAAAACGAGCGAACCCAGCACCAGGCCCATCGATGCAATCAAGAGCTTTGCTCCGACTCCGCGCAAATAAACAAACTGGATGACACTCGCAGGCCTCAACAGATAATTGCTGAGTCCACCCGTGCGGATCATTTCCTGAAGCTCGAAGTCGTGGTCACCGCCACGGATCTGGGTGAAAAGGGTGCTGACCAGTGTGTAGTGAATCAGCTCTTGGTAGCCCCAGCCAGCGACCTCGGTGTTGCCGCCGACCTTAAAGAGCGCGTACCAAAGGACGATCTGAACTGCGGCGGGAACGGCCGCGGAGCTTAGGATCTGAATAAAGAATTCAGTTCGGTAAGCAGCCTCGTCCATCAGGCCGTTTTTCAGGGCGGCCCACCTCCAGCCCAATCTCATTTTCCAGCCTCAAAAAAACGCTGAATCACATTCTCGAGGCTCTGCTCTTGGATCCCCATATCAATGACCTGATAGCGCGACATGAGAGACTGAAGAACGTGGACGAGCTGATTTTGTTTTGCGGTAAAAAGAATTCCGCCCTCAGAGACATCCTCCTCGGCGGTTTCTCGTTCAATGCAGCTCACGGCGATTCCAGTTGTCTCGCTGAGTTCTTCAGATGTCGGATTCTGCATGAGACGGACGCGAAGCCTCCGTTCATCTTCTTTGATCAAGCCAGCGGGCTTGCCATCGTAAATCATCTCACCTGAGCGAAGGATCAAAACGCGCGAACACAGGCGTTCGATATCGTCCATGTTGTGACTGGTCAGAATGATGGTGGCTTTTTCGCGCTGGTTAAACTCTTTGAGAAACTCCCGAAGTTTGTGAGCAGCCAGCACATCCAGTCCAATGGTGGGCTCATCCAAGAAGATCACCTTTGGCCAGTGAAGGAGCGCGCCAATGAGTTCCATCTTCATGCGTTCGCCGAGCGAGAGTCTGCGAATTTGGGTGGTCAGTAGTCGCTCAACATCCAAAAGAGTGGAGAGTGTCCCGAGGCGCTCTTTGTAGGTTTTCATCGGAATCGAATAAATCGCACGCAAAAGATCAAACGCATCCACGGCGGGAAGGTCCCACCAGAGCTGGGCCTTTTGCCCCATGACGAGTGAAATGCTTCTGCGAAACTCCATGGGGCGCTCAAACGGATTAACACCCAGGACTTGCGCCTCGCCGCTGGTGGGTGGAATCAGTCCGGAAAGGATTTTAAGCAGAGTTGTTTTGCCCGCACCATTGGCACCGATCAGGCCGACAAATGCTCCGGACTCGATTTCAAAACTCACTTTTTTGAGAGCCTCGTGAGTCTGGCGTTCGGGTTTCAACAAAAGTCCGAGAGCTCCCTTGAGGCCTTCGGTTTTCTTGACCGAACTAAAGGAGCGCGAAATCTGATGAACCCTAATGATGGGCGAGTTTTGAGTGAGTGAAGTCATCGAGTTCTCTTGGGGTTAATGAGTCAGAAATGGAATGAGGTTGGGCGAATCCCAGAGGGCGGATGAAATGCTGGACGGCTTGATGATTTCTGCCAGTCGTCCCGCCCGCAAAAATCTCTGCATGGCACATGCACGCTTCTGGAATGTCTTGCCCTCGAGCTCTGAGCTCAGACGGCTCAGTTCAATTGAGATTTTGTTGTCGGGGTCGGGGTAAACACTGTCGAGCGTTGCATGGGAGCAGATCTCCCATGAGATCTCTTGAGGCCATTTAGAATCGGTCGCGAGTAAGAGTGTACACAGCTGACCCAAGATTTGACCGTTGGGTCGATTGGCGCCTCTTTCGGGTTCACCCGCTTTGAGTGCCGCGGCACTGAGGGCCTCGATTGACTCGGCAAAAGAATGCGTAAAAAACTCTCGAAATGAGCCGATGTTCCGTTCCATGAGCGATCGGGACTTGTTCAGGTCCAGGCTGACTCGGTCGAGATTGCGAACTCCAGAAGCGGTGAGCCTGGCGCGAATATCAGCTCCAGCGGATTTCAAGATATCAGCGGCGTCCGATGGGAGCTCGCCTCGGGCGATCTTTTCTTGGAGATCCCACTGAATAAAACTTGAGATGCGTTCGTTAAAAAACTGCAGGCCTTTCTTGAGCTCAAAAAGGTTCAGAATGGTGGTGATTCGTTGAACCACAGAGCTACTGCCTGAATCGTCATCAATAATAGTCAGTGCATTACTAATGAGGGCGATCGTGCTGTCCAGGATTTCGGTCAATTGTGGATTGGATCGAGTCCGTGTCTTCATTTCTTGAAGAAACGCTTGCGTCATCTTCAGGGCTTCTCGGGGTGACACGTTATCTGCGGGAGCCTGTTTTGCGGCAGCAATGAGTTTCAGCGGATCCGAAGTGATCGTCTGCGCGAACTCAATGTCGACCTGATTTTTTACAGAATCAAACACGCCTTCCCAGTTACTGAAAAGTCCGGCCATGCTGGTTCTTGGATCCGAGAGCAGCTTGTCGCGAATGTAGCCTTCGAGATTCCCAGTGTGAATCTGCTCTTTGATCGGGCAAAGGGTGTTGACTCCCAATGAGAGCCAACAGGCATACATCATGGGGTCAGAGGACTTGTCCAAAAAGGGCGTAGAACCGTGCTTTTCGTCGGATCCACTGTAGACTAGGTAGTAAGCGTTATCCCGAATCGCCTTGAACAAAATGTCTCGCTGAACGGATGCATCGGCAGCCGCGGCCTCATAAAATTTCTGCGATTGGCTAATATTGCCGTGGATGACGCGAGTAATGTTTTCGAGCTGCTGAACCTTTTTCCAAACTGCGTTTTGTCGGTTGGCCTCTGTGGGGTCTGTCGGAGTGACCCCATTTTTCACGCTGAGTAGCCACTGATTAAGAACCGGAAGTCTGCGCCCCAAAAGATCCAAGCCGCGCCAAATGGGAGCCGGATTTGCGCCGGGGCTTGAGTAACTTTTGGACTGGAGTTCCAGAAGTTCAAACGCGTCGTTTGCGTTGCAATAAAGTTCGGTCATGGATTCTAGACCGCAGCTCAAAGCAATGGGCATTTGTGCTGAATGAAGGTTCCAAATTTTTTCATCGGTTCCGAGACTCCGGACAAAATCCACGCCCACATTGATGAGCTGCCCAACGACCGCAGCGCCTGCACCGTAGATCGGAGAAATAAAACTGCCGCCGATGGCTAGGAGATTTGTTCCCAATTGAACAGCGGCCCCAGGTGATGAATGGAGGCATCCGGCGAGTCCGTCAGTCTGCTCCAAAATGCTCTGCATATAAGTCGCAAACTGAAGGGTCGAGCGCGCAAAGCGATCTCTCTCTTGTGAGTCCTGACTTGAGTTTTTGGCAGCTCTTTTTTGCGCAAGATCAACTTGGGTCAAAACGAGCGCTTCACTCAGCGCCGTTTCTAGAGGAGAGCCTGAGGGTACGCCACTGAGGGCGAGCGTGAGTTCCTGGAGTTTTTCTTCTGCCAGTCGGTACTCGGAATAAGATTCGTCTTTGAGAAGAAGGGCGACCTGCTCATGAAGGTTCTGAATCGCGACGAGTGTATTGCGGTAAGGTTTGCAGTGCTCGTGCTCTTTGAGTTCTTCAAGAATCGAAATGAGTGCTTGATTGTGAGAGAGCGCGGCTTCGGTCCAGCGACCGCTCGTTGAGCAGCCTCCTTGAAAGGAGCTGATGAGGCGGGTGGCGGCTTCGTGATGATCCTCAGATTCGCATGCGGTCAGCGCCAAAAGCATGGCGAGCGCAATACGGCCAAAAGTTGGTTTTAGTACAACACTCAAGCGCACACAAAATCCCCCGGGTAAGCGAGCGCCCGTCATATCCCGCACGGTATAAAAGTCCAAGGAGGAGTTGCTCTGTTGCGCGGTGCGTCGTGTGGGTGGGTAGAAAGAAAAGTGGTGGCCCGGGACAGAATCGAACTGCCGACACACGCCTTTTCAGGGCGCTGCTCTACCGACTGAGCTACCAGGCCACACTCAACCAATTCGGTGAGGTCCTATCGCTATGCGAACGGACCTTAAAACGCAACTCTCTTATTGTCTCTTGCCGACAGTTGTAGCGAGTTCGACGAGCTTTTCTTCACGTCGCACGACAAGCACAATGTCTTCGCCGGGACTGAGTCCACTCAAGACGGTAGTGAAGTCCTGAAGGCTTTTCACTTTGAGAGTTTTTTTAGCGAGATCGGCTTCGTCTTTTTTGACGATTGAAACAAGGATATCTCCTGATTGAATTCCCGCTATTTCGGCAGGACTTCCGGCGCGCGCTCCTGAAAGTAAAACTCCGCCCTGTGAAAGATCTCCACCGGGACCACTCGGAGAAGTGAGTTTCGCGTAATCAGGAATCGTCCCAAGGTAGCCGCCCTTTGAGCGTGGGTGTCCGTCGGAGTGAACTGCACCCATCAGGGCTTTGCCTGCGGCCTTCACATATTGAAATTTTGCTTTCAAATCCAAAGAACGAATCGCGACAGCGGCAACGGCATCCGCAACCTGAACTCCTCCGGTCGCGTTCACTTTGTCCCAAGTATCAGAAACGCGGTGGTAGTCAGCATGAGGTCCGGTGAAAAAATGCAGGACCGGCACTCCCTTTGCGTAGAAAGGCATTTGATCGCTTGGGCCGTATCCATCTCCACCTCCCGGGCAGGTGAGTGAATGTTTTACGCAAACATCCTGAACGAGCTTGGGCCACTCTTTGGCTGAGGCCGTTCCAAAAACAAGGAGTTGGTTGTTTTGCAGTCTTCCCACCATGTCCATATTCAGCATGACTTTGGGCTGAATTCGCTTGGCGGCAAGGGCCTCAACAAAACGCGCGGATCCGCCAACTCCGGATTCTTCAGCGGTAAAAGCCGCAAACACCGCGCAACCTTTTTTGGAATTTGGATTCGCAACGACTTGGCGCGCGACCTCAATGAGTGCGGCGATACCCGAGGCGTTGTCGTCAGCACCGTGGTGAATTCCTTTTTTGTCAGACTCGAGAGAATTTGTGGATTCCATTCCCAGGTGGTCGAGGTGCGCGCCGACAATGACCGGACGAACCGTTCCGCAACCGTTGCCGTAAGATCCGACAACGTTGTTTCCCTGCACGATTTTTCCGTCATCGAGTGAGCGGACTTCAACCGCGTGAAAAAACGGGCGGTCAGTGGGAGTGAGTGCATAGGGTTTCAGTCCGACGGCTTCAAATTGCTCAGCCACAAATTTTTCTGCCTGGGCCATTCCTGTGGTGCCGATTCCTCGGCCGCCCATTTCGTCCGAGCTCAAAGATTTAACGACCGCCATGAAGCGGTCCGCGGGATCCGAGTCGCTCACGGAGATTTCACGCGCAGGTTGTTCATGCCAGTCAGCGATAAACACGTTAGTTTCGCGCGGACTTTTTGCGTTTCGATTGGATGAAAACGCGAGGTGTTTTCCGTCGGGCGAAAACATCGGAAAGCTGTCAAAGGTTCCTGAGCGGGTGATCTGCTCAAGACCCGTTCCATTGACGTTGATCATCAAAATATCAAAGCCACGTCCGCGAGGATCCTTGACGTTACTTGCGAAAAGGATGCGTTTTGCGTCCGGAGTAAAGTAGGGCGCAAAACTCGCGGCACCGAGGCGAGTGACTTGATGGGCGTTTTTTCCGTCCGCATCGGCAGTCCAGATTTCGAGTTGGCTGGGGCGAACCAGATGTTGCTTAAGAAGCGCAAGGTACTCATCCGCTTCTTTTCCGGGCTTTGGGCGCGATGCGCGCCAAACAATCTTTTTGCAGTCTTGCGAAAAAAAGGCACCGCCATCGTAACCCAGAGTTTGAGTCAGGCGTTTGATGTCGGTAATTTGCCCCGCGCGGTCGAGCTTTCCGCGATAAAGTTCTAGGTCCCCATCGCGATCGCTCGTGAACAAAATGCCGCGGTCGCGGCAAGTAACGGCCTCGGCGTTGTAAGCGCTCGGCGCTCCGGGTTCCATCGGGGTGACATCGCTTCCGTCGATGTTTGAAGAATAAAATTGGTAAGAATTGTAAATCGGCCAAACGTAACCACGGCTCTTGTCGGGTTCAGCAGGGCACTCTTTTCCGGCAGAAAGGGTGCTACTAAAAAGGACGCGCCGATCGCCGGGCAGAAAAAAAGAGCAGGTCGTGCGGGCGGTGTTTTTTGAAATATTCTGAACTTCAGAGCCATCCGCTCGGATGGCGAAAATCTGGTCGCACTGAGGACCTGGCTTGGGTTGTCCCGGAACGCCGTCGCCTTTGGCCTGAAAGGTGAGCCACTTTCCGTCGAATGACCAATAGGCCTCAGCATTGGTTCCGCCGGCAGTGAGCTGCCTTAAATTCTGAATGTGTTTCTCGCCTGGAAACGACAGCGCCGTGTTTCCGTGTTCTTTGATGGCCGGTTGTGAACAGGCCATGAAAAGGATCGCCACAGCCAACGGGGTGAGGTGGGCGTTAGAAAAGGGTCTCATCTTTTGGGCGGGCGCATTGCGCATAGAGGGCTCCTGGCTAGTCGTGAAAAAGCGGTAACGCGCGCGACCTTAACTCCACGACAGGCTCCTCAGGAAGGGTTTTATGAGGGCTTTAGGGTTAATAATTATTAACCATTCTAAAAATGCGCTGCCCCTCATTAGTCATGCGCCTGAGGTTGACAAGTCGGACCTCGTGACCAATATAGCTGCAAGTCTTTTTAAAGGATCTATTTCAGGAGGTAGAAAATGCAAGTTCGTCCACTACATGACCGCGTTCTGGTTAAGCGCTTTACCGAAGAAGAGCGTTCCAAGGGGGGGATCATCATCCCCGATACCGCAAAAGAAAAGCCAATCCAGGGTGAAATCATCGCCGTGGGTCAGGGCCGCATCGGAGATGACGGCAAGGTTCGCCCTCTCGATGTGAAAAAAGGTGATCGCGTACTTTTCGGAAAATATTCCGGTACCGAGATCAAGATTGATGGCGATGAGTTCCTCATGATGCGTGAGGAAGACATTCTCGGCGTCTTGAACTGATTCTTAGATTTCTAATTAGGAGATAAATAAATGTCCGCAAAAGAACTTCGTTTTTCAGAAGCAGCGCGTTCAGCCATTCTCAGTGGTGTGAACATTCTCGCTGATGCAGTGAAGGTGACCCTCGGTCCTAAAGGCCGTAACGTGGTCATCGAAAAATCGTTCGGCGCTCCGAACATCACCAAGGACGGCGTGACCGTCGCAAAAGAGATCGAACTTTCTGACAAGTTCGAAAACATGGGCGCTCAGATGGTCCGTGAAGTCGCTTCTAAGACCAATGACGACGCAGGTGACGGAACAACAACCGCTACCGTTCTCGCTCAGGCAATCTACCGCGAAGGCGCCAAGATTGTTGCCGCTGGCCACAATCCAATGGAACTGAAGCGCGGAATCGACAAGGCTGTTGAAGCTGTCATCGCCGAGCTCAAGAAAATCTCCAAGCCCATCAAGGACGATAAAGAAGTTGCTCAGGTTGGAACCATTTCTGCCAACAACGACTCCGAAATCGGCCGTCTGATCGCTGAAGCGATGGGCAAGGTTGGAAAAGAAGGCGTGATCACCGTTGAAGAGTCCAAGACTGCTGAAACCACTCTCGAAGTGGTCGAAGGAATGCAGTTTGACCGCGGTTATCTCTCTCCTTATTTCGTGACCAATCCTGAAAAGATGGAAGCGGCTCTCGAAACTCCTTACATACTGATCTACGACAAGAAGATCAGCAGCATGAAGGACCTTCTCCCTCTGCTCGAAAAGGTTGTTCAACGCTCTAAGCCTCTCGTGATCATCGCTGAAGAAGTCGAAGGCGAAGCTCTCGCGACCCTCGTGGTCAACAAGCTCCGTGGCACGATTCAGGTTGCAGCTGTGAAGGCTCCTGGATTTGGCGATCGTCGCAAAGAAATGCTTCAAGACATCGCTGTCCTCACCGGCGGCCGCGTGATCTCTGAAGACCTCGGTCACAAGCTCGAGTCCGCTCGTCTTGAAGACCTGGGCTCTGCCAAGAAGATCACCATCGACAAGGACAACACCACCATTGTTGATGGCGCAGGCAAAAAGGCTGACGTCGATGCTCGCGTGAAGACTCTTCGCGCTCAGGTCGAAGAGACCTCTTCGGACTACGATCGTGAGAAGCTCCAAGAGCGTCTTGCTAAGCTCGTGGGCGGAGTTGCCGTGATCAACGTCGGTGCTG
>CAMBEX010000094.1 GCA_945865865.1 Bdellovibrio sp. ZAP7 | reverse complement strand
ACCAAGGGACCAAAGAGGGGAGCTCGGAGTTTGAATGCGTCCCACTTGGGTCTGCCGTCCTTGGAGTTGATGAAGCGTCTGAACGCCCAGATTCCCACAAATGCTCCCGTTGCAATCAGATACCAATAATTTGTGATGGTGGCGCTGAGCCAGATCAAGGCTTGCGTGGTCATCGGAACTGCTTTGTTCATGGATTCAAAAACTTTGGTGAGTTTTGGAATGACGAAAGTAAAAATAGCGACCATCAACACCAGTGCTACGCAGATCATGAGGACGGGATAGGTCATTCCGCTGATGATTTTGCTTCGGAGGCGGGTTTGGGCTTCTTTCAAATCTGCGAGGCGCAGCAGGACCAGACTCAGTGTTCCTGAACTTTCTCCCGCTTCGACCATGTTGACAAAAATGTTGTCAAAAACCCTAGGGTGCTTGGTCATGGCTTTGGCCAGGCTTGAGCCTTCGTTTACGTCCTGGCGGACTTGGCCGAGGACGACTTTGAGGTTTTCTGTTTCGGTTTGTTCCACCATCGCATTCAGTGCCTCGACCAAAGGAATATTGGCTTTGATGAGGCTGGCGAGCTGGCGGGTCATGAGTGAGATTTCTTTTGCTCCGACTCTTCCAGCAAAAAATGTAATTCCTCCGGCGCCATGGGGTTTTGAAGCAGTCCTCTCGTTGACCTCCGTGACCATGAGGCCCTGTTTCTTGAGCTTGAGTCGCGCACCTTTTGCCGAATCTGCTTCGACAAGGCCTTTTTGCTGCTTGCCCTCGAGCGTGAGGGCCTTGAAGTCATACATTGGAGGAGGTGGTGGTGGGGCCATGATTGCGTTCCTAAATCTCCGCGTGGGTGGCGCGCATAAGTTCATCTACGGTCGTCAAACCTTGGAGTACCTTGGTGATTCCGTCTTCGCGTAACGTGGTCATGCCGTTTTCTAAGGCCTGTTTTTTTATGGTGTTCGCATCGGAGCTGCGGACAATAAGCCCCCGAATCTTGTCATCAATGATCATGAGTTCGTGAATCACCGTTCTGCCGGAATAACCACTCTGGGAACAACTCTGACAGCCGACCGCTCGAAAAACCTGCGAGCCCTGTGGCAGTGAAGGCAGCCCTAACTCCTGCATTTCGAAATCTGTGGGAGTATGCGGCTCGCGGCACTTGGTGCAAACGCGACGGATCAGACGTTGGGCGATGACCCCAAGCACGGAGCTCGCGACCAGAAAGGGTTCAACGCCCATGTCGAACAAACGTGTGGCGGCACCAGCCGCATCGTTCGTGTGAATGGTAGATAGAACCAGGTGACCCGTGAGAGAAGCGTTGATCGCGATCTCAGCCGTTTCCTTATCGCGAATTTCCCCCACCATGATGATGTCCGGATTTTGACGAAGAAATGCTCGAAGGGCACGGGCAAAAGTTAACTCGATCTTTGTATTGACCTGGACCTGATTGATTCCAGGAATCTGGTATTCGATCGGGTCCTCGACAGTCATGATATTGCGCTCGGGGCTGTTGAGTTTCACGAGGCATGCGGAGAGGGTCGTGGATTTTCCGCTGCCCGTTGGTCCGGTAACCAGGATGATTCCGTACTTTCTGAAGATTAACTTGTCGATCATCGCACAGCTTTTGGCCGAGAAGCCAAGTTGCTCGAGATCGAGCACGGTGCTGGACTGCTCCAGAATACGCATGACTACACGTTCACCGAAATTGGTGGGTACGGTCGAAAGGCGGATGTCGATATCCTTTCCGGCCATCTTGATCTTAATTCGACCGTCTTGGGGCAGACGCTTTTCGGCGATGTCCAGCAGGCCCATCACCTTAATGCGTGAGGAAATCGCGGCATGCGCTTTTTTGGGCTGACGGATGATGTCGTAGAGCACCCCGTCGATTCGAAACCGCACGACAAATTCTTTTTCAAAGGGTTCGATGTGAATATCAGAAGCCTTTTCTTTGACGGCACGAAAGAGCAGTGAATTGACAAACTTAATGACGGGCGCGTCGTCCTCGGTGGCTTCAAGGATGTCGATGGGGCCTTCGAGATCGTAGGTGTCTTCAAATTCGTCTTCAATTTTTTCGACGAGATTTGCGGTGTTTCGCTCATAGACGCGGTTGATCGCGTCCTGGATTCGCATGCTGGTACTTACAGCTATTTTTACTGGAATTCCGGTTAATACTTGAAGGTCATCGATGATCGATTCGTTGAAGGGGTCTGAAACCGCGATCAGTAGGTTTTCTCCTCGAGGACCTTGTTCACGCGCGAGCGGAAGCACTTCTTTTGTCTTGGCATAATTGATCGGGATATCGTTCACAAGTTTTGGATCGATCTCGTTGGGCCTGAGGTCTTCGACAAAGCGCATTCCCAACTGCATACAGAGCGCGCGCATGACCTCATGGGGTAGAATGAGGTTTTTACGGATCAAAATCTCACCCAGCATCCCGCCTTCTTTTTGCTGGATCTTGAGAGCCTCATCCAGTTGAGCGCGGGTCAGGGAGGTGTACTTGAGCAAGATCTCACCCAAGCGCTCCCGTATTTCACTGGGAGGATTTGGGAGCTGAGCTGTGACCTGCGGCGTGAGGTCAAGATCCTGTGAATCTTGTGGCGGTAGCGTCTTCATGGCTGAGGTTTTGCTCCCTCAGTGGCGGGCGCTACCGGCGGTCCAACGGCTCCGGTGAATGGATTTGAGTTCGAAGTCTCCTCTACCTCAAGGTCCTGATCAATCGTTTCGGCCGTTTTAGGCTTATACGAAGTGATGTCCTTGATGTCGGGCAGGTTGCGGATCAAATTGTCTCGGTAGTCCCGCATGTAATCTCGGCCGCCTGCGTTCTTCTCGAGAAATTCGTCGCGTTCCTTGAGTTTTCGATCGAGGAGAGCGCGGACTTTTTCGTATTGCCGCACAATTTGCGGAGTAATGAAAATCAGGAGGTTGGTTTTTTCAGAAATTGAGCTCTTGGATCGAAAGAGCCAACCCAAAAGCGGGATATCACCCAAAATCGGAACCTTTGAAACCTGATCGCTTTGTTTGTCTCGGACCAACCCACCCAGCACCACAGTATCGGAGTCGGCGACAACAACGCTCGTCTGGGCGTTTCGCTCGGTGGTGGCGAACGCGAGTCCGGCAACCTGAGATGGCAATTCGCGATTGCTGATGTCGGCGAGTTTGACTGTTACATCCAGTTTCACGAAGTTGGAGATCTTGTTGATCTGAGGTTTAAGTTTGATGGAAAGCGAAACGGGTTCTTTGGTGATGGATGTGCTGGTTGATCCTTGGATTGCCGTGACGGTAGGAATCGGAATCTTCTCGGCGCTCTCAAAAGTCGCTTCAGTGTTATCCAGGGTCAGAATCTGCGGATTTGCGAGGACGTTGCCGCTATTGTTGGTTTGAAGCGCGCGCACCAATCCCTGCACGCTCGAGATTCCCTTGATGGTCTGACTCCCGACCGTCAGATCGAAAGTTCTGCCGGATTTGAAGCCCAGAACCATTCCTTTTTGACCGATCGGATTAGCAAGAAAAGAAAAGAGATCGGAGTTAGGGGTGGAGCCGATTCCCGATACGGGGTTGATCACGTTTGTGGAAAATTGAAATTCGCGGCTCAGGAGCATTTCCATGATCACGATTTCCACATAGACTTCGTCTCGCGGAATATCGAGCTTGTTGATCACTCTCCGGATCGTGACGAAGTCGCCGGGGCTTGCTGTAATCACCAATGAGTTGGTGGCTTTGTCGGGCGAGACTTTGATAGCTCCTTCAAAAAGCGTCGTACCCACGGGATTGACTCCCGTGCCCCCGCCGGCTGCGCCACCTCTTGATCCGCCTTGTGAAGAGAGGTTGTTCAGGGTGTTGCTGATTTGTTCGGAATCCGCAAACTGCAGATAGAGGACGTGTATTTTTCCGCCGCCGGTTTGCGCAGGAATTTTTTGGTCGAGTTTCGAGACTAGGTCGCGAACTTGATCCGCGCCCTTCGAGTTGGCATGCACGATCAGCGTATTGGTGCGCTCATCGGAAATGATCGTGTTGATGATTCCGCCTTCTTTGGTTCTGCGTGCGGTAAATTTTCCGCCGCCGAAGCCGGGACGCGCTCCGCCCGGTTGCCCGGCGCCTGCGCCGGTGCCGGGAATGAGCTGATCGATCAATTTTGACAGTTCGGTTGCTGAGGCAAACTTGACCGTAATCACTTCAATGCCGGCGTCGTATCCTTCGATGTCTAGGATTTCCAGCATGCGGTTGATTTTGGCGATATTCGCACCGGTGTCCGTCACGATCACCGTGTTGGTCTGTTCGTGAGGAATGATTCGCGAATTGGTCGGCATGAAGCTGCGAAGAACTCTCGTAATGCTCTCGGCGTCGATATACTTGAGCGCAAAAACTCTCGTGATCAGCGCGTCGCTGTCTGGAGAGTAGTCTCCCGTGTAGGTGTGGAGTTGCTTGTCGCGAGCGTCCCGATTTCTCGCAATACGAATATATTTTCCAGATGGAATGAGCGCGAATCCGTTCATGTCGAGGGCGGTTAAGAAGGCTTTCCAGGCATCACCGACAGTGATCGACGAATTTGAAATGATGGTAACGCGGCCTTTGACGTCTTTGTCGAGAATGAAGTTCTTGCCCGTGAGTTTTCCCAGGGTCTTTGCGATATCGAGAATGTCGGCATCCGGAAAGTTAAACTCTGTGACAGTCTCCTTTGCGCCTTCGCCAAGCCCGGTGTCGTCATCAATCTTGATGGGAGGGATTTGGGACTTGGAGATGACACCACTCGGCGGCGTGCCGCCCATGGAAATTCCGGAGTCACCACTAGCGCTCTGGTCTTGAGTTGTAGGCTGGCCTCGAGCAGTGGTCTGGCCTCGAGTTGCGGGAGGTGGGGCTGCGGCTTCTGGAGCCTCAAGATCGAGATCTTCATCATCCTCGAAAAAGGGGTCTTCGCCTTTTCCTGCGCCACCCGCAAATGGGTTACTGAAAGTCTTTTGTCCCGGCTCGAATCCTTGGGGTTCTTCTGCCCGGGCGCTTTGCGCAAGCAGGGCGATCAGTCCCGCGATCGCGATCGCTGAACTTAGGCCGGCGGCAATCTTGAGTCCGGCCAGCGGAATCAAGTCGAGATCATTCGAATTCGTGTCGCGGATTCGTTGGGTTTTGCTCACAGGTTTCATCCTCTCGGTCTTCTTTTCGTAAACGCTTTTGTCTCTGCTCATTTTAATTTTACTCAGCGAATATCGTAGCCAAACGTTTGCTGCCTGCCCTCGCGTTTTACGCAGAGCTCCACATGGTTTGCCGTCTTGAGTGTTCCAAGCAGTTCGAGGGCCTTGGCGGGGTCGTTGACAGGCTGGTTGTCGATACCGCAGATCACATCATGATCTTTGAGTCCTAATTTTCCGAAGAAGCCTTCCGGCATGACTTGAAAAAGTTTGTATCCCGCGGGCACACCGTTTTCGTAGTGAGGGACGGCACGCGCTTGAGTGAGCACGCTGTTGAGATCCGTGAATGCGCGGTCGATCTCGGTCTTGGCGACGTTGAAAGTATTGGCGGCGGTGGTTTCGACCCCGGAGGTCGGAGTTTTTCCTGAAGACCTTCCAAGTGAGACGCGTGCGTTGGAGACTTGGAGATCCTCGGGTAGGTCGACAAATTCGCGCCTTCCGCTGCTGATATTGAGAAAGGTCACTTTTCTGGATTCGATTTTCAAAATCCGGATTTTCGATGGAATTTCATCTTCAACGCGAACCGGAAATACCTGAGAGGCCGATTTGTCCTCGATCGTCGCGATGGATCGAAACTCATTGCGAAAGATCATGGTGCCGATCAACGTGAGCGGAAGGGTGGTCTTTTGGGGAGCGCCCGTATCCTCCGAAGGAGAAACTTGCGAGTCCTCTCCGGGAATCAATCCGCTGCTGCTCAACAGATTTCGCTCAAAGATGCGCTTGTAGTTGTCGAGCTGGTGGACCGGTGTGTAGCTTTCACTTTGCAGTCCGCTCAGTCGAGCGGCGGCAGGCGGCTCAGGGATGTATTTTTCAATCACCAGCCCAAAAACGCCCGAAAGGATCAGGCTGCAAGTGACGATCGTAGCCGCCGTACCGAGGAGTCCAGCTCCTTGGCGTTGAAAAGCGCGCGTCAACCATTCGCCGATTGCAAAAGCATCCCACTGAGTAGGCATGCTTTTGGCGAGATCGGAGGGAAGGATTTTTTTTACGCGATCTAAGAATTTGGCGTTTTCGGCAAATTGTCGAAGCTTTGGCCCGGCGTGCTCGGCAAATCGCCGCGCATGCGCGACAGCATACTCTTGAGCTCGCCTCAGTTGATGCACAGAGCGTTCACGAAGTAGTTTTAGTTTTTGGCGAAGCTCGGTTGAATTCATTCGAACGACTCATGTCGCAAGCCTGATGCCAGGGTGCACTGAAAAACAATGCCGACCGGGTCAGATGGTTTTTGAGCGATTTTCCCTGTAAATCTGGGCTGTCATCTACGTCAAAAAAATATCGATCACCCTCGCGAGTCGTCGCGCCGTGGGGCGGTTTGGCAATCTGTCACAAATAGACACTTCGCCGCAAATGGCCCGCAAATAGAACGACAATTTGTCACGATTCCGGAGAGTGTTCCGGTTCAGTCGACGGGTGTCAGCCGGGCGGGGCTGTTCTTTCTAGTTCTTCCATATAGAATGGGGACTGCTTTCAGTACAACAAGTGCGGTTACATCAGCGGTGAAAGGAATCGAGCCATGGTCAGAAACAGTTTCATGAAGTCTTTTTTCTTCGGAGAAATTCGGGAGGAGATGATTTTTCCCTATCCGCAGTTTTCTTCTGAGGCATCTGAGACGGTCCGGATGGTTCTTGATGCTGTCCAAAAGTTCAGTAAGGACAATGTCAAATCCGCAGAGTGGGATGAGGCAGGAGAAATGCCGCGTGAAATTCTCCGGCAGACTGCGGAGTTGGGGCTCATGGGGCTTGCCGTGCCCGAAGAGTACGGTGGCTTGGGATTCAAGCAAAACGCCTATGCACGCATTTTTCAGGATTTAGCCGGAATCGATGCATCACTCGCCGTAACATTGGGGGCCCATCAGAGTATCGGGTACAAGGCACTGCTCCTCTTTGGGAGCGATGAACAGAAAAAGCGGTTTCTTCCGCGTCTCGCCAGCGGTGAGTTGGTGGCTTGTTATTGTTTGACGGAGCCTAGCAGTGGATCGGACGCAGCTTCGATTAAAACGCGCGCCACACTTTCTGCAGACGGGCGTTATTACACAATAACTGGAAACAAACTCTGGATCACCAACGGTGGGATCGCTGGTTTCATGACTGTTTTTGCGAAAACAGAAATCGAGCATGAGGGACAGAAGAGTGAGAAGGTCACTTGCTTCGCACTGGAGTTGCCTGCCGAGGGAGTGACGGTGGGTCCGCCGGAAGATAAGCTCGGAATCCGTGCCTCGTGGACCAATGCCGTTCACTTCGACCAGGTCAAAGTGCCGGTTGAAAATATCATTGGAGGAGTAGGGCAGGGATTTAAAGTCGCCATGGGGGTGCTCAATCACGGTCGCATGGGGCTGGCCGCTGGTAGCGTGGGCGCGGCTCAAAAAATGATCGAAGCTTCAATTACGCATGCCAATGAGCGCGTTCAGTTCAAAAAGAAAATCGGCGAGTTCGGGATGGTGAAAGAAAAAATCGGCCGAGTCATGGCCAATATTTTTGCCGCCGAAAGCATGGTCTACATGACTACTGCTTTGATGGACCGCAAAGACATCGATTATTCGATAGAAAGTGCCATTGCCAAGGTTTTCGCTTCGGAGATGCTTTGGGAGGCGGTTGACGAAAACGTCCAGATTTGGGCCGGACTTGGCTTCATGAAGGAGTATCCCTACGAACGTGCGCTACGCGATGCGCGCATTAATCGAATTTTTGAGGGAACCAACGAGATCCTTCGAGCCTTCATCGGTTTGTCGGGAATGCAGGGGCCGGGGCAGGAGCTGGCAGGACTTGCTGATGCGATCAAGTATCCATTGAAGGGATTGGGTCCGGTGAGTGATTTTGCGATCCGAAAAATCAAACAGCGGGTCATCGGTCAGACGATTACCAGTTCGCACCCGGCGCTCAAGAACTTGGCTGCCGTACTGGAGGAGTACGCAGTACAGTTTGCGAACAACGTCGAGGTTCTGATTCGGCGGCACGGTAAAAATCTGCATCTGATGCAACTTGCCCAGAAGCGAATCGCGGATATCGCAATCGATTGTTACGGGATGGCGTGCGTGCTTTCTCGCGTGACCCAGCACATTCAGACTCGAGGCCTCGAGGCGTGCGAGCTTGAAGTCGCTCTGGCAAACATCTTTTTTCACCGAGCCAATCGTCGCATCCGAAGCAACTTCAAGGCGATCGACAAAAACGATGACGACTACATCAAGTTTGTCGCGGAGAAGTCATATGAGTTGGGGTCTTATCCCTTCGACATTCTGAAGGGGTAGGCGCGCCAGCGGGACGCTGGGGTGACCAAAAACCTGACAGGTGTACGACCGTCGAGCGCTTGAGAAAGCAGGCGGAGTCGTTTGTTTTTCCATATTTCAACGAGTTAGCTGAATTTGAAGTTCGGCATCCCGCTTGCTCTAGGGTGCCACGACTCTAATCTCTAGCGCTGTCTCAGTGGAGGCGGACGTCAGGAGATGGAAAGGTTTATGCTTACTTAAAAGTTTAATAGTTATGGTAAGTTACGGCGGTGTCGCGCCGGAGATCGGGTTGACATTTAAGAATCCTAGTGATAAGGTCGCGCCGATCAAAACTTTGCCTGATTTGAATTGCTCTGAGGCGCCTCGGTTTTTTGAGATGCATCAGAGGTATCGGTAGTCATTGTTTGGCAGTAATGAAAAGCGGTTTCTGGGGTTGAGTGTTGCCCTGAGGCTGCGATTCGGAGGTAGTACGAATGTTTAAAGTCGGAGATTGTGCTGTTTATCCCGCTCATGGTGTCGCTGTCGTTAGACGGATTGAAGAAAGGGATGTCGCTGGCAAAAAGAAAAAATTCTATGTCCTCCAAGTAGTCGACAACCAAATGACTATTATGGTTCCCACCGACAATGCCGATTCCGTAGGTCTTCGGGAGATCATTTCCAATAAAGACGTGAGTACCGTCTACAAGATTCTCAAGCAGCGCGACGTCAAGATCGATCAGACGACCTGGAATCGTCGTTACCGCGAGTACATGGAAAAGATCAAGACCGGCTCCGTGTTTGAAATTGCTGAAGTGTTGCGCAATCTGTTTTTGCTCCGCCACAGCAAAGACCTTTCCTTCGGTGAGCGGAAGATGCTGGATCAGGCTAAACACCTGCTCGTGAAAGAGATCTCTTTGGCCAAAAGAGCCGAAGAGACCGCGATCGAAGAAGAAATTCAGACTATTTTCGCATCTTAATCTGTTCTAAAATTGAGCCCGGGTGGCCTTTGGCTGCCCGGGCTTTTTTTTTAACTCGGAAAAATCAGATGCCACGCGAAATCAAAGTCACCAATACGATTACCGGAAAAAAGGAGCCGCTCAAAACGCGAGTTCCCGGAAAGCTCACGATGTATTCGTGCGGTCCGACGGTCTACAACTTGATTCACGTCGGCAATCTCCGAGCAGCTCTCGGAGCCGATATGTTTTTTAGGTATTTTCGAAAGTCCGGTTACGACGTGACCTACGTTCGAAATTATACGGACGTCGATGACAAGATTATTAATCGTGCGCGCGAAGAGGGCATTGGCTCCGAAGCACTTGCCGACAAATATGTCGTTGAAGTCGAAAAAGATTACGCCGTTGCCGGGCTTGCCGAGCCGACTCACAAGACTCGAGTAACCACCCACATGCCGGAGATCGTCGTGATGATCGAAAAGATCATCGCCA
>CAMBEX010000093.1 GCA_945865865.1 Bdellovibrio sp. ZAP7 | reverse complement strand
GGCGGCTGTAATCTTTTGCTAGCTCGACGAAATGAACGGTGATGCGCACCAGCTTTCGATCGTCTTTTCCAAGCGGCGGCGCAGGATTGACCCTGATAAAATTTTTGATCAAGCTTCGGCCCGCAAGGCGGCGCACGGTGGGATCTTTCTCAAGCTGAGGACCAGGAAATAACTCAGGGATGTAAAGAAGCGCCACCTCGGCAGTGCGATCCCGCTGCTCCAGATTGTCGACGCTCCCCTCGAGGAAGATGATCCCGTTCACGACACGCGTGGTGACATTGGGAGCAAAGCCCGTGACGTCCTCTTGAATCTTTTTTGCGATAATCTGCAATCCCAGCGGCGAAACTGTTGCGAGATTCAGAACGAGATCCGTGTAGGAAGGGTCGGTAATGACGGTGAGAAGTCTGCCATAGTCCGCGGGCACCAAAATCTCCCCGTCGATGACGACCTTTTGCCCTACCACTCTGATTTGAACTCCCTCAATATCGGCCAGCAGTTCCTTGAACTCCTCGGCCACGCGCAAAAGATTGGATCCTGTCACCTTCGTGTTGAGCACCAACTGGATCGTGCCAAATTGGTCACGCATCGTGATCTTGGTGTCCCCCGCTTTTTTTGGAATCAAAAGCAATTGATACTGATCACCCATCCGCACGGTCCTGGCCAAAACGAGATCAGGATTTCCAACCAGTATTCCGCGGCCTTTCTCTTCGGCGTCAGAAGGAGGAGCAAAGTCGAGGTCGATGGTTTTTTGCTCACCGACGGTCAAGAGCAACGAGCGTTGGTCAGCCTTCATCTCCTGCTCGTCGCGAGTCAGCTTAGACTGACGGTAGGGCTCTTTTTTTCGCGCCGAGGGGGCCACAGTCTGAGCGCCATCTTCGTCCTCTGCCGCCCAACTCACAGAAAATCCCGGGTAAAGCGCGTACAAAATGAGCGCCACGCCAAGCAGGGGGACCCGCTTGCGAAGGCAATCTCGTGCTCTTGATAATGGGATTTTTTTCATCTTCCGGCCGGAACCCTTCTTGTCTTCATGAAATCGCCGCCCAAAATCTCAGCCATAGAAGTCGAGCCTGTGTCGACACGGGCTTGGTCGTCGGTGTTTCTTAACGCCAGAAACAATTGCGCATCACCGCTGCCGACAAGAAGCGCGAGCTGTTGCACATGAACGGGTTCGACCTCAACGGTCACCGTATTGAAGTTTGAGTCTTCGGTGAGTGAGCGAACTTTTTCTTTACCGCCACTCGCATCGGACTCCACGGATCTGGCGGCATTATTGGTCACATTGCGACCGACGGCCAGCACGACGACCTCTTGAAGAATCGTTTTTGCAATCTTGCTTTCTTTGCCCTGCCCCATATCAATGACCGCGACGACATCCACGCGGTCGCCGGGTTTAACGAGTTTTGCGACACCAGTGAGATCACTGACGTTGATTGCCACCGCACGGCGCCCCGGATTGACCTGAGGCGAGAGACCGGTTCGAATCCCGGGTTCAGTAAACTTCGCGTAAGTCAGTTGCTCCCCTTTTCGAACGGGAACGAGCGCGATGGCGCCGAAAATCCGTTTGTTGAGATCATTGATCATCGTCTCTTTGGTTTCGGACTCGCCGTCCTTTTTTTCACCGGACTCGAACTTCAGAGCCCCTGGCTCAACAAATTGTTTAGGGATTCGCTTGAAGTCGAGCTTGTCAGCCGAAAGCGTATCCATCTCCTTGATATCTTTTTTTGCGACCACCACCTGAACTTCGGTGCCGTATTTGGATTTGGCTCCCTGCTCAATGCTGCTGATGTAGCTTTGCCCAATCATGACCGCGAAGACCGCCATCGCCAGTGAAAGGACCAGTGCGCGGTTGTTCATCAGATGGCCCCCCTGCAATAATCAAAGCGTTCAATTCCTTCGCCGAGACTGGAGCTACTCACGGCAAGTTCCGCCCCATTGACTTTGACCGTGTTGAGCTGCGTACAAATCTCGACGGTGTTTCGAATGCGAACTTTTCCGCGCTGCTTAGGTTCACTTTGCGGGTCATCTTCACCCAGCGGCGCTGACCGGGAGCGCGTGATGACTTGGGTCGAAGCTTCCGGCTGCCCGCCATCTCCCTCGATCGCCTCTTCAGAGACGCCAATCACCATTCGACTGCTTCCGAAGGGATTGAAGTTTTGGTTTCTCTTTTTGGTGTCTGGATAGATGGGACTGTTTCCAGCGAGTTGAAAAATTTGAGCGCGCGAATATTTTTGATTCACGATCGACATCTGAATGGCGGTACTGACCTTGAACATGAGTAGTGTCAGTCCCAGCATCACCGGCACCAAAAGCAGAAATTCCAGAATACTCTGGCCCTTTCGGCAAGAGACATCCGGAGCATGCGCGGCAAGCTGAGCTTTGGCCAAAGGCCTAGCAACCATTGTCGATCTCCCTGGGAGCACCCATCTCGCTCATGCACTCATCTTCGCTTGGTTCGCGACCCAACCATGCCTCCGAAGTCAGACTCAGCATTCCTTCTTGCTGAGCCCCTTTCGCGACCGGTTTTGGGGTCACCTTTTTTCCAAAGAAAGCACTGAAAAGACGGCTCCTAAAGCTATATCGGACTCCCACCTGCCAACTTAAGTCCCTATTGTCGCTTTGATATTGGGGCCCTGGCCCGATTGAAGCCCCAGGAAGCTCTAAAGTCCCCCCCACCGCCTGGGCGATCTGCGGAAAGCGTTCGGTACCGGTCTGTCCCTCGGATTTTTTCAATAATTTGACGATAATCCGGGTTGCGCGATCCTTTTGATCGTCGTCTCCACCCCCAGGACCCGCGGACTGATAAGCTCTAGCCGACATAAAAGCGGCGTACTGCACCAGATTGCCGTAGGCCATGACCAGGCTCAGGCGCACAAAAAACATCACAAAACCCAAGCAGAGGGTCAGCATCAGGGCAAACTCGATCGTCGACTGACCAGCCTCTCCCAGCCTGCCGAACCGTCGCCTCAGATTTTTTGACCTCAGTTCAGACATTTGCGCCCACTCCCCCAAACCGCCTGGGCCTTACTGTTTTTGCCCCGGATTCAAAAACAACCGAAAGTTATTCTCTCCCGTTTCGATACGCGGATGATTTTTTGGCTCTCCCTCGTCAAACCCCTGCGCCTTGGGATGACCATACTTGTAGGCGCGCGCATAACTCTCGGAGAGCGGCCGCAAAAGACGATCCCCCACGTCAAAGCGCGCGATCCCCTCACGCAAAAGAAAAACACAACCTACGATCACAGAAAGGAGCAGGACGTATTCAAGCATGGCTTGGCCGCTCTGATCTCGGCGCTTGTGCTTTAGCCCCATAAGCGCACTCCCCATTGAACGTACGGGCTGGCAAAAACAATCCACACCGCAGCCACCGCAATAGGAACTCCAAAAGGCATCTTATAGCTTCGATCAATTTTCATCGGTTCGATCTCAAGCTCCTTGATCGTGACCCTGAGCCAAAACGCGTAAGCGCGTTTCAAAAACCCTGCAAATCGCCCCGAAAAAACCAACATCAAAAGAGCCATCACTCCACCGACCAAAACACCCAAAAGAGCGACTTCTACTGAAAACCGTAGTCCGCCCCAGGCGCCCAAGGCCATCATAAGCTTCACATCGCCCGCACCCATGACTCCCACCCAGAACATCCAACCATAAAGAACCGCGCCGGCCAGTGCGCCCAAGAACGCGTCCGCGAGTCCGTGCATTCCGCCAAAATAAATAGAAAACAAGAGGCCCGACAAAAACGCCGGAATCGTCAGCCCATTATAGATTTTTTTTCGCCACAAGTCGGTGACAAGGGCCACCCCACAGATCAACGTGATGGCCGCCTTGAGGATCTCAGTTTTTCCAGGCATTGACCGGAGTCCTCCCGGTTTTTAGATCCATTTCTAATTGCCCACCGAAAGTCAGGATTCCGCTATCCAACATTTTGAGAACTCCGCGCGAGAAGGCCCCGGCGGCCAATACCACAACGGACAAAAGCAAGACGTATTCGAGCGTGCCTTGGCCGCTCTCGTCTTGCAGAAAATTTTTAAATTTATCAGTAAATTTCATGCGTCGGACTCCCCAAAAATCCGCCGCGGCCTGATCTCGCCGCCGCCCAAAAACTGCGGGACTACTCAGCTCCTTCAGTGAAGGACTCGGCGCCCTTGAACACATTATCGATCAGGGGCTGAAGTTTATCCTTCATCCCTGCTCTCAGTTTCATCGCCAGCATGACAACAACCGATAGAATCAAAATATACTCGGTGGTCGACTGACCCGACTCATCCCTGGCGAATTTGCGGGCAATGCTGCCTAGTTTTTTACGCCACCGCTTTTCCGAGTTCATTGATCTCTCCCTTTCTCTAACCCCGATACGGCCCATGTCATCTGACTCATCGGCTTCTTGCCGACAAACTTGACGTACACTCAGGGCACCGTGCTGATTTCCTTCAGAATGCCCTTGAACCCTACCTTGCTAAGAATATCAAAAACCGAGAAGAATGGTCAAGTATAGGGTTCGAATCGCCGTTTTGAAGAGGCCCTAGAAAATCATCAATAAAATCGTAGAGTTATAAGGTCTATGCTCTCGCCCAAAGAGTCCGCTCACGGCTTCCGTAACCTCAGAATAACTACACTGCCTTTGTTTAACCTCTCGAAGGCCCTGCTTGAGTTCCGGCTCAATTCCATCCGTTTTCAACACGACCCAGTCGCCTGCCTGAATTCGGCACTCGACGATCTCGGGTTCGATATCCTCTGCGGTTCCCAAGGCCATCAAGGGTACATTTAGGTCCCCTGAGTCTCCAAATGGATTGAGCAGCCTTGCGTAGGTTCTGGGGACCACAAGCTCGGTGATCCGATCGTCGCGCAAGATCCATGCGCCACACCCTCCCACATTGGCCAAAGCCAAAAGATCCCCATCCAGATAACTCGCGATGGCTGAAGCACCGCCCTTTTCGTGAACATTTTTTTTGAGATTATTTTTTAGTACGGCTCGATTGGCGTGAATCAGGGCGTTGAAGAGAACATTACCCGCGAGTGAAAAATAACTTCGCAATACAAAGGGAAGCGTCGCCTCAAGATCTCCAGCTTCTTTCTGCAGAAATCCGAAAACCGCGTCACACGCCGCGCGAGCCGCGTTTTTTCCAGCCTCCGGTCCGCCAAAGCCATCAGCCACGACAAAAATCTTTTTTTCTGGAGCCGAGATCGCGTGATCCTCCTGCGCGGGAGCCTTTCCCTGCGCCTGAAAGATCGATGCTGCACGCAGTGTTATTACGCCGGATGTGCCACTCATCAGCTGCCCTCCGCCTTCTTGATCATATATTTGCCAAGCTTCCGCTTGGCCCGCTCATGGTAAACGCTCTCTTTAGGCGCGGTGGCTATGATTTCCTCAAATTTGGCGCGAGCCTGTTCGAAGTCGCTGAAACTCTCGGCCAGCACCGCTTCTGTATAGAGACCTCGCGCTTTTTCAGTCAGCACGCCTCGAATCCGCTCCATTCCGTCGAATCCGCCGGGATGGGACGAGTCCACTTCACTGGCTTTCTCAAAAAGCTTGTAAGCCTTGGCAAACTCACCACTCTGTTCGGCGGTACGCGCCTCTTCGAGAATCGGCTCTCTTTGATCGGTAATCCATCCTTTGCAAGCAGCGACTCCGGCCCGTGCCTTGACGATGATCCGACGATCACTCGCCTCAGTAAGAATCGTCTTTTCAAAACTGTCGATCGCGTCGAAACACTTGCCGTCTTTTTGAAATTCCTGACCGATCTTGAGCTGCTCACGTGCCGTCTGATTGACCTGCTCGCGCACCTGGCGCGCATTCTCTTCCTCGCGCTTTTTGTCGTTGAATTCCTGAATCTGCCTTCTCCACTCGCCTACTTTCAAATTTTCTGGATCCAGACTCATGATATCGACGAACCTAAGCTCTGCCTGTGCATACTGAGCGCCTTGCATCAGCGTTGCCACCTCGGCGACCAACTCATTGACACGTTCGCGCTGGCGCTGCTCCTCGTCCTTGCGCCGTTTCTCCTCCTGCTGGGCCTCGAGTTTGCGTTTCGCCTCGCGCGAGTACCGTTCAATCTCCCGGGCGTCCAGGTAATCGTTCACGAACGCAAATATTTTTTGAATCTCAAAGATCGCCTTGTCGTATTCACCGTTTTTATAAAGTTCGAAAGCAAGCAGATGCTGCGCTTCCACAAATTTTTTCTTATCCGGCGGAAGGCTCTCAAAAGTAGGCAATACGGGCTTTCCATCTTTAACCACGGAAGCTCCGGAGGTAGCGGCGGCGACTGGTTTTTCTGATTTCTTCTCTGAAACCTGCGCCCCATCTTCGGTATCGAGCATCGAAAGTCCCAGGATAATCGCTGCGGCTACCAGAATTTGTAGACGCTTCGGAAGCGCCCTGAACTTTTCAAGCAACGTTCCTTTTTTTGACGAGCCCACACCCGCGATCCCCGCGATTCCTGAGAGACCATCGCCTGACTGAGTGAAGCCCGTTCGCTGTTGAGCACTCGGCGCCGGGGCGGCTAACTGGGGACGCGACTCTGGAAGCGGAAGTTGCTCCACTGCATACTCGATTGGATTTAAGCCTGACTGCGCCAGAGACTGGTCCGGCGGCATCTCAAGCTCGATATCCATGAAATTTTTTTCTTTGGCGGAGTACTCTGCGTTCACCGCCTGCACAAGAAAACTCACATCGCCGATCCGGATCGAATCGTCTCCACTCAGTTCGGCTTCACTGATCTTGGCGCCGTTCAAAAAGGTGCCATTGGCTGAGCTCAGGTCCTTGATTTTAAATACAGTCTGGCCTCCCTGTCCCGCGCGACGGATCAGCACGTGACGCCGAGAGGACTTCTTGTCGTTGAGCACGACGTCGCAACCTTTTCCTCGACCAATCGAAATCTCGTCTTTATCCAGTTCAATATGCTCGACGCTCGCATCCCCTGACTGAAACACCAGCCGTAGACTGACCGCTGTTCCCGAGAACATTCGAGTACGTGCGTCATCTTCGATGAGCGCACTTTTTTCGATTGCGATCTCAGGGGCAGCTAACTCAGGCAACTCGATCACCTGCGATGCCAAATCCACAACTGACTCCACCGCTTCAAGCGTGGGAATCGCGGCAGTGTCCGGCGCTCGTACATCAGTCGTCGCTGGCGCGGACTCGGGTTTTGGCATCGATAACTTCATGAGGTACGGTCCAATCGATACGACGTCACCTTCCTTGAGAGCCGCAGTGGTACACTCAGCACCGTTCACGATGAGCGGGGCAAATTCATTTTTCTTTTCGATCTGGACGCCATCGCGAGTGGCCCGTACGAGAGCGTGCTGGCGCGAAACGGCTCGATCCTCGAGTCGAATCACACAGGCCTCACCTCGGCCAACCAAGATGTCACCCTCGACTGGTAAAGTCTTGATCGTCTCACCGTTTCGTAAAATAGTCAGAATCGCGGCGGCACCCATAGGTTAACCTCCCCCGCCTGACTTTTTAGCCTCGTCCATCTTTTTGAGCATATCGGTGGCTTCGATGTAACGCGCATCCGATTGATTGGTGAAAAGGCGTCTCAGGACTGCCTCAAAATTTCCACGCGCGAGCCGCTCTTTGCCGCTATCCAGACTCCGCCGCCCACGCTCCAAAAAAGCCGTCGCCTCGGCATCAATCTCCTTCTCACAGGTCGACTTATAAACTCCAGCCTTGGGGTGCTCCGGAGAGATCTGTAACGTCAAATCAAAATTGGCCTTGGCCCGAAGATAGTTTTTTTCGCGCAGCTCACGCAAACCTTCCCTGAAAAAAGTTTCAGCTCTCGGATTCGACTCACCCGTCTGCTCAAATTGCGGGAGAAATGAAGCTAGGTCGCGGGTCTCGCCCTGCTTTCCCGCGCGTTTTCCAGCTGCTGATTCTTTTTTGGGGGACTCCGACTCAGTGGACATCAGCCCGTAAACAACAATCAAGGCGACGGCGATCAAAACAGGTTTTGCCGATCGGCCCGAATCTTTTGAGTGACCTCGAAGCGCGTCCTGCCTAGCTGCCAATGCAGCCTGCTTGGATTGCACTTCCGCAACGCTGCGAGGAGGAGCCGTAAAAACGGCCGTTCGCGAATCCCCTGCAACAAATTCTAAAAGGGTCTCGCCAATGGTGATGCTGTCACCTGACTTCAAGGTGCCGGAAGCGGCGGGCTTCAAATTATGAAGAATCCCGTTCGCGCTCCCCATGTCCCGCACGGACCAACCATCGGCAGTAGTCTGCAGCTCAGCGTGAAGACGCGAAGCCTTCAGGTCAGAAATCACGACGTCGCACTCATCGCCGCGACCGATGGTCGCGCGAGCAGAAGTCAGAACAAAGATACTCCCGTAATCAGGGCCTTGAATGACCTTGAGTCGAGCCACCTCATCCTGCTGTCGGGGCGCTGTCACATTTCTGAGTTTGCGTGCCTTTGCCACGTTAGCTGATCATCCCCCTTCCCCGGTTTTTCGAATGTTAATCATATAAACTTTCGGTCCTGCGAAGGCGCTCATCCCAAACGCCAGTGCGTGAACCCGATAGGCGACTCCAGAAAATTCGAAATCATCTTCGACTCCGTCCGTTGAGGATGGAGCGCGCTCAAACAAACTCGTCATAAGCGCAGAAAAGGCGACGTCTCGCGCCACCTCCTCGAACTGCTGTCCCTCAGCGCCAGAAGCGCGAATACCGCTGATCTCCTCAAATGCAGGACTGAGATAACTAAGCCTCTGATCCTCGCCGCAAATGGCAACGCCGCAGGAAAGGGTATTGCCGAAGAAAGTCGCGACCGACTGCAGAGTTGTGCTGATATCCACCTGCGCGCCGGTATTCTCCACGCCCGAAGCGGGGCCACTGGATTTCGACGCCCGCTCAAGCGCCGAGGCGATCACGTCCCAGAGTTGATTCATTTCACTGAACTTGTATTCGCGCGTGACCTGATCCATCGCGCCTTTGAGAACTTTATCCATATCTTCGTTCAAGACCTGAAACGGACGCAGGGTCATCCGGTACAAAAAATAGGCAACCAGAAATCCCAAAATACTCAGCACTACTAACGCCTTCGAGTAGGCTACACCGATCTCACCCATACTCATCGTGGACATCGAAAGATCCAGGGCAACGACTGCCACGGCAACCGCTACGTTTCTGCCTGCCTGATTGCTGCTTACGAGCACCGGATAAACAGCCGCTACGGTCGAAGCACCTACGGTGCGGGCGACGCTATCGAAATTGGCTCCGTCTCTGTATTTGTCTCGGACCCTGGAGGCGAAATTGGCGACGGATCCCGCCGAAAGAAACTGATTTTGGAGATTTGAAGGCGCAATAATTCTTCCGTCCAGATCCGTGAGTACCGCGAGACGCACGCTCCGTTCCGATTCATAAGCCGAATTGATCCGCGTTTGATTTTCCGCACGCTGCGCGAGAAACGGGGTGTTGGCCTCGGCAATCTCCTTGGCCATGAGATGCGCACGCTTGGTGGCCTCGCGACTGATCCTGTCCTGAGCCAACTCAGTCACCGGATAAATCGACACGACCACGCACAACAATCCGAAAACGACGATGGCTCCGGCCGCGATTGTTCGCCACTCATGCTTGAGATTGAGTTGGTAAAAAACAGGCATGACCTGGCGCTCAAAATGCCAAAGAAACTTTTTGAATGGATCGCTCGGAGGACCCGCAAAAACGCCTTCAGAACTCGGAGAATCCAAGTCGGCCCCGCCCCCAGGCGCGCCCAAAATCGCTGCCGGACTGACGCCAGGAAACCTCACTACGTTGTTGGAAGGAATAAAAACATCCGCGACTGCGGCGTTGGCCATCGGCCTCGTGAGCTCCAGTACAAAATCGCCGACGCTGATCCG
>CAMBEX010000092.1 GCA_945865865.1 Bdellovibrio sp. ZAP7 | reverse complement strand
AAGCCATGAAGAATGGACCCAAGGCCGGCCCAAATCCTTGGTCGTCTTTGACTCTGGATTGGCAGACTCCGTCGCCTCCGCCGCACGACAACTTCACAGTGACGCCGACGGTGACGACTTGGCCATATGATTACAAACCTACTGCGGCCGACGCGCCGGTGATCCGATAAAGGGAGACCCATCATGTCTGAAACTTCTGTAGCCCACGGTCATCATCACGCTCATCACTTTGAAAGTGCTGAGGCCGAGTTCGAAGCTTGTAAGCAGGGCATGTGGCTTTTTCTTGTCACCGAAGTGCTCATGTTCGGCGGAATGTTTGTCGCCTACACAGTGTTTCGCGGGATGTATCCCGAAATGTTCAAGGCGGCCCATGCCAAGCTTGCGGTGCCGATGGGTTTTACCAACACCATCATCCTGATTACGAGTTCTCTGACGATGGTGCTGGCAGTTGCGGCTGCGCAGCGCGGCCGAAAAGACCGCGTGCTCATGCACCTGTCGCTCACCTTTCTACTCGCGTGCGGGTTTTTGGTGGTGAAGTACTTTGAGTACTCACACAAAATTCATGACGGTCTTTTGCCCGGCGGTTTTTTTACCAACACTGAGCTGACGCATCCCAAGACGCCGCTGTTTTTCTCGCTCTATTTCATCATGACCGGGATCCACGCGTTCCACGTCATCGTGGGAATGGGGCTCATGCTGTGGCTGGCGAAGCGAACCATGGCTAACGAGTTCAGTCCAAGTTATTACACCCCGGTTGAGCTGGTGGGTTTCTATTGGCACTTCGTCGACTTAGTTTGGATCTATCTCTTTCCGCTGCTGTACCTGGTGGGATGAAAGGCGCGAACATGGAAAAGAAAACAGAATCTCATCAGCACCATCACTACATTCTCCCAACGAGCACTGCGTGCGCCGTGGGCGGAGCCCTCTTGGTCCTGACCTTTATCACGGTCTGGGTTGCGGGCATTGACCTAGGTAAGATCAACTTTCTGGTCGCCATGATCGTTGCGACCATCAAGGCTTCTCTCGTCGGAATGTGGTTCATGAACTTGCGAAAAGATCGGCGCGAAAACGCGGTGATCTTTTTGACCTCGTTCTTGTTTCTCGCG
Organism: Bdellovibrio sp. ZAP7; assembly: GCA_945865865.1. Taxonomy (GTDB): domain Bacteria; phylum Bdellovibrionota; class UBA1018; order UBA1018; family UBA1018; genus CAMBEX01. Next base: position 8,817 of record CAMBEX010000092.1, on the reverse strand, counting down.
ATCTTTATCGCGCTCACGGTGACCGACCTGTTTTACCGCGGAGATGTTTACGTGAAGGAACCGTGGGTTGCCTCGGTCCAGTCCAAGTCACGTTTTAAAAAGCCATGGGTGTCTACTCCTGAGCTGGTCTCTTACGGTAAAACTCAATTTAATATTCAATGCGCTATGTGCCACGGTGCGGGCGGTAAGGGCGACGGGCCTGCGGGTGTCGCACTCAAGCCTTCACCTCGTAACTTTACACAAGCCGATGGCTGGAAAGCGGGTCGCAAGCCTACCCGCGTTTTCAAGACTTTGACTGAAGGTCTGGGCGGAATGCCTGCGTTTGGCAGCTTGCCTTCGGACGATCGCTGGGCGCTTGCTCAATACGTTTTGTCATTGGGACCTGTGGCCGATCAGGATGCGGCTGCTGACTTTGCGGCGATCAAAGTGGATCCTAACAAAGAATCTGCGGGCGAAGAGGCGGTTACTTCCATTCCGGTGGACGTAGCGATCGAACGCATGGCTGTTCCCGAAGAAAAGACTAACTGAGTTCATACGGATTTAGATTAAGCGGGCGAATGAGCGTCACGGCTCGTTCGCCTTTTTTTTCGCGTCCCCTGAGCGGGCGAGCCGGCCTCAGCACGTAAGCTGCATCCCATCAGATGGATGAAGCGAAACAGAATCAAAAATAAAATCTCTCTGAGAACTTTCATCGAGTCCGGGCTGTTCGCTGCGCTTTTAGGTTTTGGCGTGAGTGGGTCGCTGGTTTGGGCCGGCGAGGCCCAAGTGGTACCCGCTGCTCCTCAGTATCAGTCGCCCTTTAATGATTTTGTCGCGAGTGTGGTGGGTCAGGTGATTATCGATTTCTCGCTCATTCTTTTACTTTTTGGATTGGCTTTTGTGGTCTTGAACTTGGGCCTTCTTTCTAAGCGCGAAGAAGATCGAGTCGGTGGGCGTTCGCCCAGTGACCTGAACGTTCTCAAAAGCGTCGTGTGGCCGGAGGAGCCCGAGGACCATGCTGTATTTCCGGCGGAGGAGGCGACAGAGGTCCCTGCCGAACCCGAAGAGATTAAACGTCGAGCCGCGTGAAAGACACTACGGGCGTACTTTTAGGCTCTTTTCCCAGCGTAATCCCACGATAAACGTCAGGGCAAAAACGCCCGCCCCCAGCCAAAACGGAGAGGTGATCCCAACGCGATCATAGATCAGTCCCGCGCAAATAGGCCCAATCACTCGGGCCAGGCTTGCTGAAGAGTGAAAGACACCCATGATTCCACCGCGGAGTCCGGGCGGTGCCGAAACTGAAGTCAGGGTTGAGAGTGAGGGATGAAGGACACTGCGCCCAAAGGCCATGAGTGCTAACGAAACCAAAATCCATCCCTGAGATCCGGTCATCGCAAAAATGATCAGGCCTACAGCGGCGATGAGGCTTCCTGCCGAGACCAGTCGCAGCTCTCCAAATCGGGTGACCAGTTTTCCAATCGCTCCCCCTTGAATGAGCACCATGATCAAACCCAGAAAGGCCAGCATGAGTCCTGCCGACTGGGCGTCATAGTCAAAACGAGCCTTCATATAGAGGGCGAAAACCACTTCCATCTGGGTAATGGCAAAGGTTGCTAGAAAAAACAGACCGATCGCGCGTCCGCTTTGAGGGTGGGTGAGTGCGCCACGGATCGTTGCCAGATCAAAGCGTTTGCTTCGATTGAGCGCGCGTGTCGCTTCGTCGATGGGGGGTTCTTTGAGTTTAAAAACCGCCAAAACAAAATTGAGCGCGGTCAAAATCGCCGCAGCGAACATGGGAGCATCGTAACCGTAACGCGAAAGCACGCCTCCCATGGCGGGACCAAAAATAAAACCGAGTCCAAATCCTGCGCCGATGAGGCCCATTCCTTTGGCGCGGTTGGCGTCGGTTGTCACATCGGCTACGTACGCATAAGCGACCGAAATATTGGCCGCGCAGATTCCGGCAAATATTCTTCCAATAAACAGCCAAAAAATAGGGTTTTCCATGCGACTTGCAAAACCCAGGAGGGTCAGCGCGAGTCCCGTACCCGCCAAGCTGATCAAGATCACGGGACGCCGACCGATTCGGTCTGAGAGGCGGCCCCAGAGAGGCGCCACTAAAAACTGCATGAGCGAGTAAGAGGCCATGAGCCAGCCCAGTTCAAGCGCTGAGGCTCCAAATGATGTCGCGTAGTAGGGGAGGATCGGAATGACGATTCCAAATCCTACGAGGTCGATAAAGACGACCATGAACATGAGAAAAAGTGGGCTCGCAAACATTGTGAGTCGGTTCTCGCACAACCCGCCTCAGCCCTCAACCTCCGTACGTTTTTTTAGGAAGTGCTGCCGTACCCAAGTCCCCTGGAAGGGGACAGAAGTTAGGCACTGCCCGGAGGCCGGGTTTGGCAAGCTCCTGTTTTGCGATTCCCACGGAGAGACAGGCATGAACCAAGGCCAAGTGTGACGATGCGCACGGAAAATTTCCGGACACCTCTCCTGTGCCGCCATGGATCTGCTCGCCAAAGAGACCCTGAGGCGTGGCAAAGGTGCAGAGTTCTGCAAGCCGATCCGAGGCTTCGCTGACCCGCCCGCTGCGAGCCAGACACGACACGAACCAAAAACTGCAAAGGAGATGCGCTCCATCAGAATCAGTAAGCCCATGTTCAGGCCGATTACGGTGGATCAGGACCCCCTCACTGAGCTCATTTTGAATCGCGTCGAGGGTACCCTGAACACGAGGGTCTTCGGGGGGGAGAAACCCGAGAAGCGGAATCAAAAGGACCGATGCGTCGAGTTCACGATCCCCAAATGCACGCACAAAACTACGGCGCCTCTCATCAAAGCCTTGTTGGCAGATGGTCTTGTGAAGGGTTTCACGTTCGTCTATCCAACGCTGAGGAACGTGAAAGCCCTGTGCCCGGGCGAGACGACAGGCGCGGTCGAGCGCGACCCAGCACATCACCTTGGAAGAGACAAAGTGCTCGGGTTTGGTGCGGACCTCCCAGGTCCCTCGGTCGGGTCGGCGCCAGGCTTGACTGACAAACTCGGTGATCTCAGTCAATTTCTCCCAAAGTCGTGCATCGATTGTTTGCGTGTGTTCATACCGCTGGGCCGCCGCCAAAAGAACATGTCCATAAATATCGAGCTGAAAATGTCGCGCGCTTTGATTGCCGATTCTGACCGGTCGCGCTCCTTGGTAACCCGAGAGCGAGGTGATTTCGTGCTCCGGGAGAAACTTTCCGCCATCCAGCGTGTAAACAGGCTGAAGCCCGTCGGCTCCGTCACGGGTGACGACGTCGGAGATCCAATTAAAAAAATCATGGGCTTCTTGTGAATGCCCGAGTGCCAAAAGCGACTCGATTGCCCAAGCGCAGTCCCGCAGCCACACAAAGCGATAGTCCCAGTTGCGGCTACCTCCGGTGATTGTCGGAAGAGAGGTGGTTGCAGACTCAACGATTCCACCCGAAAATCCCGCGCTCAAAAGTTTCAAAACGAGTCCGGATCGTGCGGCTGCTTCATGCCAAGGTCCCGAGAGTAAACACCCGGATTTCTCGCAGCGGTGTGCCCAGTTCTTCCAAAAGTCGGTGGTATTTTGAAGCTCTTGCGGATCGCACTCGCGTTGGCTCTGAGTTTTTTGGCGTCCCCAGCCCCAGGAGAGTTCACGAGTGTCCCCTTTTTTTAATTCAAATTGAGCCGAAACTCCCGTCCCGTCAGCACGAATGGTGACGGGTACATCGGAGTGGAGAGTTGCGATATCCTCAGAGTGCGCGCCTCGAAACAAAACCCCAGCCCGATGGAGTTCTGCATGGGTCGGGTCCGCCCCATATCGAAAGCGCGGCGAGCACACGAGCGACCAGGTCATGATTCCTTCGAGCATTTCGATTTTTCGTCGAAGCACCGGGCTGCCGTCGATCGGCATCCAGTCCGTCAGGATTCCTATGCCGGTGGGTACCTCAAACTTCGTTTCAATCACGTTGGTCCGTGGAAGGTAGCGCTGCGCGGAAAAAAATTCGCCGAGCGGCATGACCTGAAATTTCCCTCCGGCAAGTTCATCGAGGAGCCCCCCGAAATGGCTGGGTGAATCCAGATGCGGAAGGCAGCACCAGTCCACTGAGCCCATGCGACTCACGAGGGCCGTACTACTGGTGTTTCCGATCAGTCCGTATTCGCGGAGCGATAAATTACCCATGGTCTGGTTGTGGCGCCGAGTTTTAGGCCGCTTTTTTAGGCGTTTCTTCGCGCTTTTGTTCCTCGAGCCTGAGGCCGACCCCATAACGGTAGACCAGGAGTCCGCCAAAGTATCCGGCAATCCCTAAGACGGTGATTCCGACAAGAGTCAGTAGAAACTGCGGACCGCTGACGGTTTCAGCTCCAAAAAGTGAAACGCTGCGGGCAAAAAAGTTGCTCGCATAAAGGGCGATGGCCAGGATGTTCAGTGAAAAATGAACGGTCGCCATTTGTTTGGCCGGACTGTTTTTTGGAATATCGACATATTCCGCAAAGCCGGCGGGTGCCGCGACGAGCGCACCCACAATGCCGATCAAAATAGAATAGTAGGAAACGACTGCAAAGAACGAGTTGCCGTTGACGAGATAGAGAGCGTCAAAAATGAGACTCGCTACCCAAAGTCCCACCGGAAGGTGAACGAGCATCGGATGCAGCGGATGGTTGAGGGCGCGGCCCTGCAGAAATTTTTTGAGCATAGGACAGTCCTTTCTGTTCTGTCCTAACGTCGATGCAAGAGGTTGACCGCGAGAGCGATCAGGCTGGCAGCAACTGCGGCAAAAACTACGTCCGTGAGAAAATGCCTCGCGGAAAGCACGCGTCCGGCGCCAGTCGCAAAAACGAGCGACGCCGAAACAAACGCGGTCCACTGCAGCGTGCGGCGAGAGGCTTGATGACCCAGGAGGAGACAAAAAAGTGCAGCCCCACAGGCAGCCGAAAAACTGGTGTGGCCCGAATAGAACGAGGTGTAGTGCGCTGGGCTGGTGCCGTAGCCTACTGGGTCCAAGTAGACAAAGGGCCTGGGACGCTGAACGGTTAGGCGGACGATTTCATTGATAAAGCCATTCCACAAAACCGCCTGAATGATCAAAAGCCAATCCAGCCCGACGCGTGTCGCTAGGGCGGCAGCGGCGAGGGGTTTTCGTGCCTCGCGCCAACAAAAATAGGCGGCAACTGAGAGTGCAAAATAAGCAGAAAAATCCTGCGTAAAAAACGACCAGCGATCAGCAGTAGGATTTACGAGTGGAATGATCCAACGGTCCCACGCAAAGACCGAATCCGGAGTACAGGTTGTGGGCGCTTTGCTGCAGTGCAGCCCCATCCAACGATCGCGCACCAAAATCAGGCCTAGCCAACCCAGTAGGGGAGTGACCGTCAAAAAAAGATCGGGGCGACCTAAAAGCTGAGGGGGCCTGACAAGTCCCGCGCCGATTTTTCGCTTCATTTCTGCAGATTAACATCTTAATAACTAAATCTCACAACGCTTCTACTGTTTTTGTTAGTTTAACTGCGCATCTTTTTTTGAGCGCAACACTTGATCGCACCCTGCGATCACAGCAAGGGAGATTACTTCATGTCTACTACCGTAAAAGTCGGCGCGCTGGCGCCCGATTTCAAAGCTCAAGCCTATGTCGCTGGCCAGTTCAAAGACGTCAGCCTCAAGGATTTTCAAGGCAAGTGGGTTTGCCTGTATTTCTATCCGTTGGATTTTACCTTTGTTTGCCCGACAGAGATTCGCTCATTTGCTTCGAAGGCGGATGAGTTCAAAGAATTGGGCTGCGAAGTGGTCGCTTGCAGCACGGACAGCGCATTTTGCCACAAAGCATGGTTCGAAAAGGATCTTCCTGAAGTGAAGTATCCCGTGCTTGCTGACACTGCGCACACGATCTCACGCGATTACGGCGTCCTTCTCGAAGACAAAGGGATCGCACTCCGCGGCACGTTTTTGATCGACCCTAAGGGCACTCTGCAGTGGATGAGTGTCAACGCACTCGGCACGGGTCGTTCCGTCGAAGAGGTGATCCGTACTCTTCAGGCACTCAAGACCGGTGAGCTTTGCGGCGCTGATTGGAAGCCAGGAAAGGCCACGATCAAGGTCTAGTTCTCGGCAGTCAGTTTTTTTTTATGACGGCTCACCGCTAGGGCGGTGGGCCGTTTCTATTTGGGGCATGGCAATTGCTCCCGAGAAACGCGACTCGGGGGCAACTCATGCGTAACTGGAAACTTTTTGTTCTGGCTATTGGACTGACCGAAATCATCTCTCCCATTCGTGCGCACGCCGCGTATTCTCCCGAAGAATATCGCGAGGCGCTAAAGATCGCCGATCAAGAGGTTCAGCGGCGAAGCCCGTTGCGGACGCACTCGTGGGGTACTCATCAGACTATTCCGACGTATCGGGTGGGGGATCGATGGAGCGTCGCAGTGATTCGCTCCGACTCCTCGGCCATGCGAATGACCGATGACCTGTCGCAGCTTCGCGCTCGCGCAAGCGGAGCGATGATTTTTAACTATGAGGTTACGCAGGTCATAGAAAGTTGGAAGTCATACGTTGTGATTCGGGTGACACAGAGGGACGCAGTGGACGATTCTTTTGAGTCGCTCGAACTCCGCATCTCTCCGAAGGGCAAACAGCTTGAAAAAAGCTATCGACTCAAAGGGAATAAAAAATCTGTCTCCGTCTCTCCCGACTCCGTGCGTTCTCCGCTGACTTCGATCGAGAGTTTGCCGCTGGATTTTCCGAACCTGACTCAGGCGCGAGTCTCGGTTCCTCATCGACTTCCACAGTTGCCCCTCGCCCTTTCTTCTACACTTTCAGCAAGGGGTGACGAGCTTGGCGCGCGAGGATTAGGAAACGCTCAGTGGTTTGAGAGCGAAGACTTTTTTGGACGCCCTGTCCAGGCCCTCTGGAGGCGTGGTGAACTTTTTCCTGCCTATCTCAAGACGCCTCAAGGGGTAGCTGTCTTGCTGAGTAAGGAGAGTTCGCGATGAGAAAACGTTGGCTTTCGCTCGGAGCCCTGGTCTCGGTCATTGCGGCGTTAGTTGCATCTTGCGGCAAGGGGTCCGGCGAACTGGATCCAGAGGATTTGGGAATCGGCGGGCCTGACTCCAACTTCAGTGGGGGCGCCGCTGGGAGCGAAAAAAATTTTGCAGCACTGATCAACAATTTTGCGCAGGCAAAACCCGCCCATCAACCGTGGGCCGGATTTTGGTGGCCCTATACCTCTAATGGAATTGCGCGCAGTACCCACGAAGGCGCCAGTCCTGCGGGGCGGTATGATGCGGCCCGTGGTCGCACCACGAATGCTCAGAACTGGGAAGTGCATAAACATGGGTCGGCTGTTCCCAAGGTGCAAGGGTGGTGGGGACACTGCAATGGTTGGTGTGTCGCGGCCGCGTTATTCCCAGAGCCCAGGGCTGCAATCAAAGTGAATGGAATTCGATTTGGCATCGGAGACATCAAAGCTCTTCTTACTGAAGCGGGGATGGAAGCCAGCGCAGACTTTTTTGGCGAACGGGTGGACCCATGGGATCGCAACTATCAGCGCAAATTTGAGGACACCATCCCCAATCAGTTCATGCTCGTTTTGACAAACTACATGGGGATTCATCGTAAGACGGTGCTCATTGACCGATTCACGGGGGGCGAAGTTTGGAATCAACCTTTGGCGGGTTATCGTTTTGAATATCCCAAACCCTCTGACTACCTGGGCGTCGATCCTCAAGCGCCCAATGTCCATCGTCTGAATGTGACTGCGACCATTTGGTGGATGGAGGACAACGTGCCTCCCGAAATTCAAACACCTCCTTTTGATTTCAAAGAAAGTCGTACCGTCACCGCACGGACACTCAAAATGGAAGTCTGGCTCGACGGGCCTGTTGTTTTTGGCGCGGACGGAAAAATCACCCAGAGCGGAAATCTCATTGTTGCGCGACGAGGAGATTATCTCGTGGGGGGTGCCTGGAAAAATGGGCACATCAATCACGGTCATCCGGATTATATGTGGGTGCCCTATTCTATTCTTAAAGTCGATCCGGTCGCAGAAGTTCAGTACGCCAATGCTCATATCGACATCGACTGGATAAAAAAACATGTGCTGAGCGGCGGAGTGGATGATCCGAGCGTGACGCCGGCACCCATCGAGCCCGCTCCCGCACCCTCACCGCGGCCATCGCCTGGGCAGCCTCCCGCGACTCCGGCGCATCCACCCGGGCCCCCGGTTCCTGGCAACGGTGGAGTGGGTGGTTGACGAACGGCCCCCCTGGAGGTGATCCTAGAGGTTCATGAAGAGCTCCGGGGTTTCTCCATCGCGTGTGTTTGCAGCTTTGATTGTGGTTCAGATCCTTTTCGGAGCAGGTTACGTCGTTTCTAAACAGCTCGTCGGCGTGTTTCCTCCACTCGTCTGGGCCAGTGTTCGAATTATCGTTTCAACCGTCTTGATGTTTGGAATTATTTTGACGGCAAGGAAACGTCCGCCCAAGGTCGATCGTAAATTTTTTATCTCGCTGATCGGTTTTTCACTGCTCGGAATGATCATCAATCAGAGTTCGTTTTTAGTCGGGCTCAAGTACACCACCTCCACCAATAGCGCGATCCTCAATACCCTGATCCCGATCTTCACGCTGCTCATCGTAACGATTCGCGGGCAAGAGCCTTTGACCTCGCTCCGAGTGCTCGGTTTTATTTTCGCTCTGTGCGGAGTGGTCACCATTCGTCACATTGAAGACTTCACGCTTTCGAGCGAGACGTTTCGCGGAGATCTGCTCACCATCTTGAACTGCCTGAGCTACGCGCTTTTTTTGTCCTACAGCAAACCGTTCCTCGAAAAAAAC
>CAMBEX010000091.1 GCA_945865865.1 Bdellovibrio sp. ZAP7 | reverse complement strand
GGCAAGATCGTTGCCGAAGACACCATCGATCAGCTCACCACGCGCCTCAACAAAGGTCATATTATTTCAATGACCGTAAAGTCGGCCAATTCTGATGGAATGGCGGCACTCAAAATGATTCCGGGCGTGAGCAATGTTACGGGAGCCGGTAGCAAAGTCGTCGTCGAAGTACAGCCAACGTTTGGCGAGATTCGTGATCGCATCGCGGAGACCGCAGTCAGCCACCACATGGGGCTTTTAGAATTCAGCTCAGAAAAGGTCAGTCTTGAGGAGATCTTTCTGCAACTCACTACCGTTGAGGCACAATCATGAAAAACTGTTGGACGGTCGCATGGCGCGACTTCAAGGCTTACTTTACCTCCCCAATCGCCTACATTTTGATCGCGGGATTTTTGGCTATCATGGGCTGGATGTTTTTTTTCAATCTCTCGCACTTCAACGCGCAGAATATGCAGTTTCAGCAATTCAACATGGGCAAATCCGTCTCAATTACCGATGGAATCGTCCGTCCCCTCTACGGAAACATGAACGTGATTTTTTTATTCATGGTTCCATTCATCACGATGCGACTCTTTGCTGAGGAGCGAAAAAACAGCACGATTCAGCTCCTCATGACTTCGCCGCTCAAATTGGGCGAAATCATTTTTGGAAAATTTCTGTCGGCTCAACTTCTTGTCCTGGTCATGCTGGCGTTTACGTTGATCTACCCGATCACCCTCAAGCTGACTGGAAACCCTGACATGGGCCCGATTTTCACCTCTTACATCGGGACTCTTTTGCTCACCGGGTGCTACATCGCGATTGGCATCCTCTTTTCGGCGATGACCGAAAACCAAATCGTCGCTGGCGCGCTCACCTTTGCTGCGGGACTGTTTTTCTGGCTCGTGAGCTGGGCATCACAATCCGTGGGATCAACCCTGGGAGAAATCATCAACTATCTCTCGCTCATCAATCACTACAACAACTTCAGCCAAGGGGTGATCAACAGCTCAGATGTCGTTTTTTATCTGTCCTTTATTGGCGTAGGACTCTTTTTGACTCACCGAGCGCTTGACTCGTTTCGGTGGAGGTAAGTGAAAATGAAAACTCAAAGCAAAAAAAACTATCTTCAAATTGCCCTCTGGTCACTGACCGTTGTTTTAGGCTTAGGGGTCGTATTTACGCTCGCGGTATTTCCAGAACTCAAATGGCTCAACACTTCGGTCGCGCTCTGCCTTCTTGTCGTGCTGGGAACGCTCGTTTCTCAAAACCGCAAAGGTTTCGCGAAACGCACGGTTGCCTACGGGGCCTATTCGCTTTTGGTCACGCTGCTTGCACTTTCGATCATCGGAGTTTTGAACTTTTTGTCGTTCAAGCACCAAGGCAAAATCGATCTCACCCAAGACAAACTTCACACTCTCTCAGAACAGACCGAGAAACTCGTGAAGGGCCTCAAGACTCCGGCGCGTGCCGTGCTTTTTGCGAAGTTCGCCGAGCGTGAGCAGAAAAAAGGGGTTTTGGAAAGTTACCGCAACTTCAATCCCGAGAAGTTCGAGATTGAACACGTGGATCCTGACAAGGAGCCCGCTCGCGCAAAGGCGGCCGGTGTCAAAAAATACGGCACTCTTCAACTTGTTGTGGGCGGCCGCGATTCAAAGCTCGAAGAGATTACCGAAGAAAAACTGACCAACGCGCTCATCAAACTGACTCAGACGACCACCCCGGTCCTTTGCGCAGTGACCGGCCACGGTGAAAAAAACTTCAACGGTGCGGATGCCGAGGGCTATGAGGCCATGAAAAAGGGCCTCATTCAGCAGTCCTATGAACTCAAGGAACTCAACCTCATCAGCGAAGGAAAAGTCCCGACGAACTGCTCGGCCCTTGCGATCTTAGGTCCCACCAAAGCTTTTTTTCCGCAAGAAGTCTCACTGATCAAACAATACCTGGCCGATGGCGGCAGAGCACTTTTTGCTCTGGATGTGGACACGCAGGGCGGCCAGTACGCACCTGAGCTGAACGCCCTCTTGAGCGAGTGGCACGTCAAGGCGACCCAAGCGATGGTGGTGGATCCCTTTTCGAAATTACTGAACATCGATCCTTCGGTTGCGATTCTTGCAACCTTTTCGAAGGAAAATCCTATCACCCAGGATTTTCAAGGAAACGCCTACTTTCCGTTCATGCGTCCCCTCGAAATCATTCCCAACGCCCCTGCTGGTCTGGAAGTGCAATGGCTCGCGCAGTCCACTCCCAAGAGTTGGGCTGAGGGAAATTTCAAGGAGATCACCAGCGGCAAGGTCAAGATGGACAAAGAGGACAAACAGGGTCCACTGACCGGCGTGATTGCAGTCAGCGGAAAACTGAAAGATTCCAAGGCCACCAAAAATACGAGGATTGTCGTATTTGGGTCCTCCTATTTTGCGACCAACAACTTTTCGCGGCTCGCGGCGAACTCAGACTTTTTTCTGAACTCAGTTTCATGGGTCATGGAAGACGAGTCTGTGATTTCGATCCGCTCGAAAGAAGGCGCGCCGGGCAAGGTGGAGATCACACAAAAAGCGGGGACTTCAATCTTCCTGCTGACGGTGATCGTGGTGCCGCTTCTTGTGGCCATTGCCGGAATCGTCATCTGGGTGTTTCGTCGTAAACTCTGAGACTGAAAGTATTTGCGGAGAAATTTCATGACTGAACTTAATTGGAAGCGCCCTCTCGCGCTGGCCGCTGGCCTTCTGGTGTTGGCATTGGGAGTGTATTGGCTTGAATTCCGCCACGCCCCTGAGCAGGAGCGGAAAACCGAAGATGAGAAAAAAGTTTTTTCACTTAAGGAAAGTCCCGTTGCGAGTGTTCAGCTCTTTGATGGCGCGAGGACCTACAAACTTCGCTGTCTCGATATCGAATTGAAACTTTGCAGGTCGGGCGACAACTCCAAATGGCAACTTGAAGAGCCGCTCAAGATGCGCGCGGATGACTCGAACTCAAATTCACTGCTATCTTCGCTCAATAACCTCTCCATCAGTGAGACGGTGGACTTAAGTACTGATACTCCGGAGAAAAAGGCTGAGTTACTAAAAACCTACGGACTTTCTCCCGAGGCCCTCGCCTCCCCACAAACCCGCCGCATCGAGGTCACCGACTCCAAAGGCGCAAAAACCATTCTTTACTTGGGAGAGCCTCACCCGATCAGCGAGTCGACTTTTGGACTTGTCGCCCGCGGCCTTGAGGGCGGCGTCAAGGCAGAGGACTCGCGCGTGCTTTTGGTACCTAATCACCTCAAAACCAATTTCGAACACGACCTGACCCACTGGCGCGATAAAAAGCTCTTTACCGTCGCCTCGCACGAGGTCGCAAACTTCGAGCTCAACAGCGCGAAAACTCATCTCACTGCCACCCGCAAAGACGGAAAGTGGCTGATCTCCTCCAAGAAGGACCGCGATGCCGAGTTCTCCGGGGATATCGAAAACATCGACAACCTTCTCTCAGCAGCCGTTCACTTGAGCGCAAAAACCTTTGCAGAGAGGTTTCAGCTCGCAGGAACTAAAAGCGTTCTCACCTTGAAACTTCAATCTTCTACCCCCAAGAGCGAACCGATTACGCTCACGATTTTTGAAAAAACAAAGGGTGGAACAACCGTTCTGACTCTGGCCACGGTCTCCAACCTCGATCCGATTTTTGTGCTTGAGCCGGGTGCTCGCTCGCGCGTCGACAAGAGCTTCAAGGACCTGCGCTTAAACAAACTCGTCTCTTCGATGGACCGATTTACGACCCAGCGACTTGAGTTTTCAGGGCTTCCCATCGGGACACAGTCATTGGTCCTCTCCAAGGTAGATGACAAGTGGATCCATGCATCTGACAGGTCCGAAGCGGACTCTAAAAAAATCGAAGCCCTTCTTGAAAAGCTCACCGGCAGCAGGATTCGGGACTTTGCAAGCGGCGCGGCGATTCCCTCCGGAGAGGCAAACGGCCTGACGCTCGCAATGGGAGAGGACAGCAACACTCAGAAACGCCATCTCGTGTTCTGGACGGCAGGCGCGCGGTTTTTTGCGCGCGATCTTTTGTCACAGCGAAAAGAAGCCTTTGAAGTGGACGCCTCGCTCCAAGGCGCGCTACCCTGGAAAAAAGATTTTTTTATTAAGCAGGCCACTCCAGCGGCTCCGCTTAAAGAAGGTAAAACCCAAGCCAAAAATCCGAGCACCTCGAACGGACATTGAGAAACGTGACCACCATGGACCCGCACAAGCCCATCAATCCAGAAGGGGTATTTAATCAGACTTCCGACACAAACTCTGGAGTCGGTATCATTCGAAATTACTTTCGAGACGTCTGGACGATCATCACGAAGCCGACTCAGTTTTATAGGGCCATGCCCGTGACTGGCGGAATCGGCGGCCCTCTTGCATTTGCGCTCGTCACTCACTGGATCGGCGCCGCACTCGAGTCCCTGTGGAAACTGTGGATGTTCAAAGCCTTTGAGGAGCACCTCAAGGGATTTCTTCAGATGTTGTCGGGCGTTGCGGAGGTGGATCACCCCGGACGCGGAGCAATGGTCGGTCAGCTCCAGGAAAAACTCGGTCCTTGGATTTGGGGAGTAGGATCGGTGATCATCGATCCGTTTACTTCGCTCATGCAGATCTTCATGAGCGCTGCCGTGATCTACTGTGTCGCGCGATTGCTTGTGAGTCCATCGACCCTATCGACGGACCCTGCGCAGGCGCCGCGCCCTGAGGTCAGCTTCGAGTCCATCGTGCGTATCATCTGCTTTGGCATGACGCCGGCGCTTCTTGCTGGAGTCCCCCTCATTGGAGGAATGATGGCTTCGATGCTTGCCGCGATCTGCACGATTGTTGGGGTTCGCGAAGTTTTTCGCATTTCCACCGGCCGAGCCGTCATGATTGCCGTTGCTCCCAGTCTGCTCATTCTCGCCGCGGTCATGTTTATCGCTGTGGCCCTTTTTACTGTATTTTTTTCCGTGGTGTCTTAAGGGAGCATTTCTCACTTCGAAATGAAGAAAAAAAAGAAACTCAGCAGACGCGTCAAGATCGGGGTTTCGATCAGCGCGGTCTGCGTCCTGCTCGCCAGCGCCCCATTTTTTTATTTTCTCTCCCAGGATCCACCTTCACAGATTTGGTCGAAACTTTTTAGGTTTTCACGCCCCGCCTGCAGTGACTTTCATTCTCTGGTCTGCAGTCAAACGGGTTCAGGTTCCGCTGATCCCACGGGTTCAGTCAGGGATGATCTCGAGGCCGAAGCCAGCGCGCGTGTGATCTTCTCAGAGCTGATTCACAGCCACCCCGATTGGCCTGCAGAAAAACGGTCAGAATTTTTGGTTGAGGCGATTTACACTCCTGTGCGCCGCCAGGAGATCACCGAAACTTTTCAAGCTGTTCGGAAGGCGATGCTCCGCCTCATCAAAAAACAACCCAAAACGGTCCTGACGCGGGCCCAGAAACGCATGCTGACGGATCGGCTCGGCAAGACGCAGTTGCAACTGCCGCCTCCTGCCGGTCTCTACTCCGACGATCCAGAACTTCTGACTCAAAACGAAGTTTACTACCGAAGAACTCGAGAGAAAAATCGCGATGAGCGAGTCTTGCGCGTGGGTGGAGCTTATCTCTTTGCAGCAAAATCTCGGTTTAACAGAGTATTTACTTTGGCTCATGAGCTCGCGCATTCCATAGATCCTTGCGAGATTAAGAGCGCAGGGAGCAAACTCCCTGCCTATGTGAAGCTCTCTCGGTGCCTGATCGAGCAGGGCTTAGTCGCGACCCCGGATACACGCACAGAGTGCGGAAGGGACGATCAGCTTTCGGAGGCCTTTGCCGATTGGATGGCCGTTCAGGTTTTGGCCGAAGCGCTTCAGACTCGAAAGTCCCAGCATTATTCGGATGATCAAATCTTGAAGTCCGCCGCAAACTCAATTCGAGACCTATGCGAGCGTCCAGGATTGCTCGAATATGACTCTGAGCACCATCCACCCAGCCGCGTTCGAATCGAAAGAATTTTTGGCGAAAATCCCGCTATCAGGGCCCGTCTTGGATGTCCCAACACTCCTCAATCTCAAGCCTATTGCAAGTTCGAGTGAGGGTGGTATCGCTAAAGGCCTATGTACCATCGTGCACTGCCTGGATTTATCGAAGTCGTTTGCGGAAGCATGTTCAGCGGTAAGACCGAAGAGCTGGTTCGTCGTTGCAAGAGAGCTCAAATCGGAAAGCAAAAAGTTCAGGTTTTCAAACCGAAAATCGACGACCGATACAGCAAAGACCATGTCCAGAGCCACGATGCCAACCGACTCCCCTCCATTGCCATAGAAAATGCCCGCATGATCCTGGAGTTGGTCGACGACAACACCCGCGTGGTGGGAATCGACGAGGCCCAGTTTTTTGATGAAGGCGTGGTCGAGGTCGCCAACAAGCTTGCTTACCGTGGAATGCGAGTCATTGTGGCCGGACTCGATATGGATTTTCGCGGAATGCCGTTTGGGCCCATGCCTAGACTTCTTGCCGTTGCTGAAAACGTAACCAAACTTTCGGCGATTTGCGTCGTCTGCGGCGCCCCGGCATCCCGTACCCAGAGAACCGCCGGAAGTACCGAAGCCTCCGATCAGGTGGCCGTCGGCGCCAAGGAAATGTACGAAGCGCGTTGCCGCTTTTGCCACGAACCCGAAACTCTGGGTTAACTCAAAATTTAGGCCTAATTGGGCTTTGCGCTCCCCCTTCTCCCGAGTATCATCAGGGCTCCCCGGGGAGACTCAAGAACTATGTCCGCGTCCAATGAATCTAAGGGTGAATCCACAGGCAAACAGCCGAAAATTCTTATTCCAGAAATTAAACTTCAGGCCAGGGTCGCCGAATTGGCTCTTGAAATCGCAAACGATTATCAAGACCGCGAGATCACTGCCGTCTGTGTCCTGAAAGGCAGCTTTGTTTTTTTCACGGACATTATCCGCCGCCTCAACCTTCCGCTGACTACAGAGTTTTTGGGAGTTTCGAGTTACGGAAACAAAATGGTCTCGTCGGGAGAGGTCAAAGTTACCCTCGACATCAACGAGCCGCTTGAAAACAAGCATGTCCTGGTTTTTGAAGACATCGTCGATACGGGACTCACACTGAGTTACATCACCAATCTGCTGCGCACCCGAAAGCCCGCCTCACTGAGGACCTGTGCGTTGTTGATGAAACCCGAAAGCCTCAAAACACAGGTCGAACCTGATTACCTGGGATTCAAAATCGGAAATGAATTTGTAGTGGGTTACGGAATCGATCACGCTGGAAAACACCGTGGCCTGCCGTACGTGGGCTACATCGAACATGATCATTGAGTCGCGCGCACCGACACGAATTGATCTGGCAGGTGGAACGGTCGACCTCTGGCCCCTCCACCTCTTTTTAAAAAATCCACTCACCGTCAATTTGGCCATCGATCTTTGGGCGTCAACTCGCCTCGAAGAGGTGATCAGCGGAAGTCAGAACGTGATTTTGCGCTCCGAAGACCAGCAGGCCGAAGTTAAGATTTCCTGGGATGATGTGCTGAGCGACGCTCCGATCACCGTGATTCCGCAACTCGAACTGCACCTCAAGCTCCTGCGCTTTTTCGCGCGCAAAAAAGAGACGCGACCCCAAGGGGGCCTCACTCTAACCACTCTTGCGCGAAGTCCGGCCGGCGCGGGACTCGGCGGCTCGTCGACACTCAGCGTCTCCATGGTTGGAGCTTTGGCGACATGGGCGCGCGGCGGAAATCCCATCGATCCAACCCTTGAGGGCGAGAAATTTATCGATGTCGTTCGAGATGTCGAGACCACGGTGATTCAGGTTCCTGCCGGAGTTCAGGACTATTACGGAGCGATGTTCGGTGGACTTCAGGCCTTGCGCTGGGGCACCGGGACGCATGGTCGCGAATGGTTGCCCGAATCCACACTCAAGGAACTCGAGAAACGACTGATGCTTTTTTATTCTGGCCAATCGAGAAACTCCGGGATCAATAATTGGGCCCTTTTTAAGGCCTTTATTGACCAGTCCGCCGATGTGCGCACTCGTTTTGAAAAGATCTCTCAGTCGGCTAACGACTTGGAGTCCGCACTTCGCCGCCTGGACTGGCAGGACGCGGGTCGCGCGATTGCATCGGAGTGGCAGACGCGAAGGACTTTGGCTGAGGCTATCAGCACACCTGAGATCAACCATGCGTTTGAAGCCGCTTTTCGCGAGGGCGCGACAGCTGGAAAAGTCTGCGGCGCGGGCGGCGGTGGATGCTTTTTTGTGTATATTCCAGAACCCAACGAGGAGATCCGGGCGCAGATCAAGAGTCGAATTCGCTCGCAGATCGAGGCGATTGGAGCGCGACTTCTTCCGTTTCGAGCCGTATCTCGTGGCCTCGAGATCAAGGTGACGCGTGCGTGAAATAGCGACTGCGGCTCCTTTGCCGCACCGCTATTTGGGACTGGAACTCTCCGGGGCAAAAAATCAAAAAACTGCGCTTGCCACGATCGAGTACTACCCCAAGGAACGTAAGATTTTTTTGCTCGATCTCTACGATCGAATTCTTCCGGCAGAAGGTCAGACGGGCGATCAAGCTCTCTTGGAGCTCATCCACGAAGTGAGCCCGGGTCTTGCGCTCATGGGCGTTAATGTCCCGTTGACCCTTCCGCCCTGTATGACCTGCTCGCGTACCCGATGCCGAACACAGTGCTCACAGGCTTCTGTTAAATGGATGCGAGAACTCACACGTAAAGCATCCAAGCAGCGAGACCTCCGTGTTCTTGAGTTTACTCCCTACACCCAACGCCCCATCGAACTTTGGGTTCGTTACCGAGTCCTTCCACTGATTTCCGAAAATCAGCAATTTGAAATCGACGAGGCTCTGGGTGGAAATCGCGCGCCGCTTACCGCTCGCATGCATTTTCTCAAGGATTTTTTACCCACTGCCAAAGTGGTTGAGGCTTGGCCCAAACTCACGGTGGCGCTTTTGTCCTCAGGACTGGACTTGGATCCCCGGATCTTCGCGCGCTACCGGCAGCTCGAGGAGGGCGCGCATGCGCGTTCCAAGATTCTGGAGGCCATGTCGTTAAAGTTCGGATTATTTATCTACGATCGCGATTTAAAAAAACTCTCTGCAAGCCTTGCGGCCTTCGACGCCTTTATCTGCGCCTATACGGCTCTTTTATCGGATACGGGAGGGTGTGAAAAAATGCCTCCTGGATTTCCTGCGGCAGCTGGCTGGCTTCACTATCCGCGCGGCCAAAAATCTGCGAGAGGCAGGCGCTAGGGTGCTCTCCTATCTGATCAAACGCATTGCCTTTTCGGTTCCGACTTTACTCGCCCTCTTAGTCATCACTTTCAGTGTGCTCAGGCTCGCGCCAGGCGGCCCCTTTGATGGCGAACGTGTACTGCCAGCGGAAGTTCAAGCAAACCTCAATCACAAATACGGCCTCGATCGGCCGGTTTCCGCTCAGCTTGCACTTTGGATCGGAAATGTCGCGCGCGGAGACTTGGGCTATTCTTCGCAGTATTCTGATCGAAACGTAACTGAAGTCATCGGCAACAGCCTACCCACCTCCATGGGACTGGGGCTCTCGGCCCTGGCTCTCGCGCTCTTTGTCGGAATTCCGCTCGGAACTTTTGCGGCCTGGAAACGCAACTCCATTTGGGACTGGGGATCGATGTTTATTGCGGTGTCGGGAGTGAGTCTTCCCAGCTACTTGCTCGCAAGTCTCTTAATCCTCGTGTTTTCGATCCAGCTCAACTGGCTACCGCCCGCACTCTGGGAGGGGCCCGAGTATTGGATTTTGCCGATGATCACCTTGGGTGCCCGCCCCGCCGCGATGATCGCCAGAATCACTCGCGCAGCGATGCTCGAATCTCTGACGGCCGATTACATCCGTACCGCTTATGCAAAAGGACTCAGCCCCTTTCGCGTGGTATTCAAACACGCTCTTAAAAACTCATTGATCCCGGTGGTGACCATTGCTGGCCCGATTGCCGCGCAGCTCGTGACTGGGTCGTTTTTGGTCGAAATGGTTTTTCAGATTC
>CAMBEX010000090.1 GCA_945865865.1 Bdellovibrio sp. ZAP7 | reverse complement strand
TGGGCAACCGCTCCTCCAATCTCTTTGATTTTCTTGCCGACATGGACGGCACTCAAGTCTTCGAACTGATTAGAAATGAGTCTCTCACGGTCCAGGCCATTACCTGCACTCAGTGTGACCCTCAAAAACGTGCAAAGGTTTACCAGCTGTTCGACGAGACTCATCGCATGAAGCTCTTGGGCGAACTCTCTCGAATCGACTACCTTCCAAAGGATTATATTTTCAACGTCGCCGGCACTCTCAAACGCAAGCGGCGTGACAATCCGCGGCTCAACACCGAAGCTCTTCCCGGATCCGAGGTACTCGTCAGTCTGCTCGAGAGAACCGGAGAGACTATGCAGCGAGAAGTCCTTCGCAACTTGGAACTTTCACAGCCTGATGGAGCCAGAGTGGTCAAAGCTAAGCTAGTCAGCGTGGACACGCTTCGTTACTTACGCGACGGCCAACTGCTTGAGGTGGTCCTGAGTCTCAAGCACGATGAACTTCTCCAGTTTTTAAAGGGCGCTCCGGGTGAAATTAGGGGCGCAATTTATGCGAAGTCCCCAAAAGATCTAGTGGCTGAACTCGAGGAGGAACTCGAGCAAATTCCGAGCACGAACCGTGAGAGCTACCATGCAGTAGAGAGAAAGATTTTGAACCGAATCAAGGTTATGGCTAACGACGGAGTCATCAACTTATTTGAAACTAATGACCGGATGTTCAACGATCCGGTTCCCGCGGCTCAAGGAGCGCAAACGTCGGCGACCTCCGACACTGCCGACTCAACCAAAGTCACTCCGATCAGGAGAGCCGCCGGATGGTGATCGTCGACATTAAACCCAGCATCCCGATGCTTCGTGAAATTCAGATTCTCTCAAGCTTCACGGATCCTGAACTGACTCAACTTTCAGCACTCGGTACCACCCGAGTTTACGAGCCTCATAGCAGCATTGTTATTGAGGGCGAATCTTCTTGGGGAGTTTACCTGATCTTGAGAGGCCTCGTGAACATCTCAAAGACCAATAAGCTCAGCGGCAACTCCTACGACTTGGGACGCCTTCGTGAGGGAAGTTTTTTTGGGGAGATGTCGCTCGTGGATGAAAATCCGCGCTCGGCAACGGTTCGCGCCTTAAGTGAGTCACATCTGTTTTACATTTCAAAAGACGCCTTCAACCAGCTTTTGGCGCAAGCTCCCGGACTCAAGCTCCGCTTTTTTGAAAGCTGCGTGAAACAGCTCGTTTCGCGCTTACGCACTCTCGGAGATGACTACGTCGTGAGTCAGTACCAATTGTGGAAAACCGCCCTCAAGGGTGACGACCGGGAGGCCGCATAATGAATTTCTCATCCATCTTTGGCTGCTCGATCGGAATCGGAGTCATGTATTTTGCCTTGAAAGAAACGGGCATGAACATGGGCTTTTTTTTCGATAAACACGGCATGCTCATTGTTGTCGGCGGAACTCTTGCCGCAGCCAGCATCAGCTTTCCGGTGTGGAAAGTCCTCAAGCTCGTGCAAGTCTTTGTCATGCGTGTACTTGGCCAAAACAAAGTCGAGTACCAAAAAATCATCGCGCAGATTCTGGAACTCAACAAAAAGGCATCGATTGATGTGAGTGCCCTGAAAGACTCAGTCCCATCGATTAAACACGAATTTCTCAAGGAGGCCGTTTCATTGGTCGCGGCGGGGATACTCACTGACCGCGAAATTCGCCAAACCTTGGACCAGAGACTCAAGACTGCGGAAGTCCGATACAACGAAGAGGCCAATATGTTTCGAACGATCGGGCGCTTTCCCCCGGCGTTTGGACTCTTGGCGACTACTCTCGGCATGATCGCGGTTCTTCAAAAGATTGGGCAACCTGACAGCCAAAAACTCATCGGGCCTGCCATGTCGATTGGCCTGATCGGCACGCTCTACGGAATCGGCCTGACTAACCTGATTTTTCTGCCGATCGCAGAAGCGCTGACCGAACGCACGCGGGAAGAAATGGCGCTTCGAAAAATCATCGTTGAAGGCGCTTGCCTTCTCAAGCAACAGAGCAATCCAGTGTCCATCCGCGAGGCGCTCAACTCGCATCTCATGCCGCGAGACCGTGTCGTGAGAAAAGCGGCGTAACGCCCGGAGAAGAGACCCGTCATGGCACTCAAGCTTTTCAGCAAAAAAAAGCAGCCCGATGGATTCGAGGATTTCAGGAAGCCCGATGAGGCCCAGCCTGAAGCCTCTCATGACGAATCCAACTGGCTCATTTCCTATGCCGACATGATGACCCTGCTCTGCGGGTTTTTTATTATGCTCTTTAGCATGGCCAAGCTCGACGAGGCGCAGTACGAGTCCGTCAAGGAAGCCGTCGCCAAACACTTTGGGGGTGACTACAAGTCACCGTCCGCTGATCTCGCAAAATTTGTCACTCAGATTCTCAATGAGACCGGAATCGAAGGAGTGGCTTCACTCAAATCCGATGCCGCAGGGGTCTCGATCATTTTCAAGTCGACGGTGTTTTTTGACACCCTGAGTTCGGAGCTAACTTTTGAGGGCCGACGGATTTTAGAAAAGCTGATCGATGGAATCTCTGGCCGCCAGAAGGCCGAACTTCGGGATTACCGGATCGTGGTCGAGGGCCACACGGACTCAAGACCGATCCTCAGCGGAATTTACCCTTCAAACTGGGAGTTGTCAGGGGCTCGCGCCTCGCGCGTGGTCCGTTCGTTTTTAGAAAAAGGCTTTGCACCCAAAATGTTGACGCCGATCGGCTTTGCCGACACGCGTCCAGAGAACCCTTCGCGAACGCCAGCAGGCGAATGGGATGAAGCGGCTCTGACAAAAAACCGGCGCGTGATCATCCGCGTATTAGACCCTCGCATTCAGGAAATTTCTGCCTATTGATCCTCCCCCTCAGGTCGGTGAACCTAGAGATTGGGGAGAAATCTTATGCGTTGGAATTGCCCTCATTGCCAAAAAAATCTGGCCATCGCGGACGAGAAGTTGGGTACCGGGTGGAATTTTTCGAGCTGCCATCACTGCAAGGGATTTGCGCTCCTTAAGCGCCCCGAAGCCTTTTTGATCAAGCTTGAACGTGACTCAACTGGAAATCACATTTTGATTTCCGGAGATCCACGAAAGGCTGTGATTCCGCCTCCATTCAATCATGCTGCTCCGACAAACTCGGAACCCACGATTCAGCGGTCCGCTCCGCAATTAGGGGCGGTGCCCCTGACTTCGATTGCACTCGGGATACCAGATCCGTTGCCCGAAGTTCCGGTTCGCCGCTCAAGCGGTGGCGGGTATTTCAATTCGATGATTGGAATTGCTGGGATCTGCGCGATCGCCTACTCGGTTCAGCTTCAGGTTTCAAACAAGCCACTTTCGGCAAACACTGCAGCCGCGCCACGCGCTGAGGCAAAGTCGATCACGGCATCGGCCATCGCTCCATCACGCGCTCCGGCAGTCGTCACGGCGCTTGCTCAAAATGAAATTCAAAATGAAATTCAAGATGAGATCCAGCATGACGCCATGTCCGCTGAACGCCCTCCTACTGATCATCAGGGTTTAACGGGCGAGAGACTATCCGCCCGCGCCTTTGCGACCATTCAGGAAGATGCGCAAGCCATTGCCGAAAAAGTTTCAGAACCCACTCCGTCAACGAGCGACGATTCGACTCAAAAAAACCTCATCGTACAAGCGCTCACCACGAACGTAAAACTTCGCACAGGCCCAGGTACGGGCTTTTCCTCAGTGGGTTATGCCACTCCAGAAACCCGCTATCCGGTATCCGAGTGGAGCGGTCATTGGTTTAAGATTGAGATCGAGCCTGACCAGCACGCATGGGTGAGAAACGATCTCGTGCAGCTTGTGCAGGAGTAAAAAGCTTCACTTCATTTTATTTAGGGTCGCAGCGCCAGACATCTACCCAGCGTGCCAAAAATTTTCCACGAAGGGTTTCCATTCGACCGAGCTTTTGGCAATCCCCGCTCTCAAACGCAGGCCCCTGATGGTAGCGGTGATCGGCGACAAAAAGTACGGGTGATTTCAACTTGGGCCAGCCCGGACCCGAGTGATCTGACACAGAAAGCGTGGGCCATTCATCACGCTCTCCCAATGATCGCGGTAAAAACGCAACTCGATCTGAGTCCTTGAGCGCAAAGGCGGCTTGAGCTGCGGTTTGGTAGCGCGAACCTACGACCGGGAGTTGAAGCGCATCGGGTCCGCCATTTTTTGAAAGAAACTCCGCAAGGCCGCTCCAGCCATACATGTCATTGGTTACATCCCAGCGCGGATCCAAGTCCTTTCCGGTCCACAAACCTGCAGCCCACGACCCAAGTGGAACGTGACAAAGCGAAAGCACCAAAAGAGTGAGCGAGACTCCGTACACGCACTGCACGCGCGCCCAGCGCGAGATTCCCGAGTCACCAGAATCAGGTGACGCCATCGTCCAGCGCCAACCCAGCTCGAGCGCTGCCGGGAGCCAGGCGATAAAAATCCAATGCGCCTTGAACTCCGACCATGCCGGTTGAAGACCAAAAACCAAGAGCGCTGGCAGCGCCCACACCAACGCAAATCGAGAGACCCTCGCTGACATTCCGTCAGACCTTCGATTGATTTTTGAAAACCAGTTGAGAGGACGGCTCAGAGCAAAGACCACGAGAATCGGCCCGGCCAAAAATAGTTGAATCACCCAGAAGCGCAGATACCTCACGGCACTCAACCCGGGGCTGCCATGGCGATCGCGAATCTGATAGAGAATCGACGCCCACTCATGGTTCATGTTCCACAATAGGATCGGAACCCCGGCGATCACACAGCCTGCCACCACGGCCACTGAAGCTTTTGCGCGCGCGGCAACGGGTGCCCAAAACCAAACACAGATGAGCGCCGAAAACGCCGCAAAAACAGCTGAATATTTAGAAAGAAGCGAAAGCGCGATTCCCGCAGCCAATCCCAACAGAGCCCCTCGCGATACGGTGGCCTTTGAAAAGCAGATTTTCCAGGTGCAATAATAGGCCAGCATCCATCCCGCAAAAAGTGGAAGGTCCGGAACCATCATCCAGGCGGCGCCAAAAAAACCTGGAAAAAGTAATAGAAGCCCCCCTCGCCACAACCTCTCTCGAGGCGCTCCGGCAAGTTCCATCCACTTCATCCCGAGCGCGACAATCGCCGCAGCAAAACCAGCGGCAGGGAGTCTCAGCAATGCCTCGGGACTTAAACCTGGGATCCATCCAAACAATCTTGAAGCCAGAGCAATCGCCCAGGCGACGCCAGGAGGATGGTAAGCGTATCCGAGCGCTGGACGCTGGGAGAGAACCCAGTAATAGGCTTCATCATCTGTGAGTCCGAGCACTCCGCCGTGAATCAAAAAAACACTAAAAAGCAGGGCTGGAATCCAGTACGGGGATTTCCAATAGTGCGAGCGCTTCGACATGGTCTGTGAAGGGAAAAAAGTCATACGGGATAATCTTTCTTACAACATAGCCCGCCACCGTCAGCAAAGACAAATCCCGCGCAAGTGTTCCCGCACTGCAGGAAAGATAGGCGAACCGCTCGGGTCGATAGTCGCGTGCGATCCAGTCAACCGCGGCTCGCTCCAATCCGAGTCTGGGCGGATTGGCAAAGAGAAGCCGTCGCCCCCCCTCCCCTTCGCGCCACGCATTGAGCTGCGGAATCCGCTCAGAAACTCGTCCGCGCAGACATAAATCGGGGCCCGCATTTTCTGCGGAATGCAAGACGGCCTCACCACTCAACTCCACTCCGATCGTGCGCGCGCCACGCTCGCGCCATATCGAGAGTGAAATTCCGATACCCGAGCACAGGTCCACCAGACTGTCGCCCTCTTTGGGTGAAAGAAATTTATCGGCCTTCAATAATGCTTGTTGAAAAAGCTCAGGCAGCGCCTGCTGGAAACTGCTTGGACCATACAGAAAATCGCGCTCCAAGAGTGAAAGCCTCGAGCTGCCGCTTCCCCAAACCAGATGCCAATCACCGGTGCGATGTGAAAACACCCGCTCGCCCGCCGATGCGTTGAAACAAACCCACAAGCCCGATAACCCAAGAGCTGGGGGCGGAATCGGCACTCTTGAGAGAAGCTCCGGTTTCGGCGGTGATTTCAGAACAAGCGTCATCAACTTACCTGTCATCACAACAAAACTGAGCGGAATCTGGTCAGGGAGCGCTCCTGCAATCCAGCGACACGCGGCGCGCACGCGCTCCGAGTGAACGGGACAGTTCGGAATCTCAATGATCTCCTCTTCAAACGGTGGGACACGAGAACGTCGCAAAAGCCCTAAAATCCAGCGGTTTTCGTGAGCCGACCAACGCGCGCGCAGACACGCTTTATCTCGATAGCCTAGACGACTCCCAGCCGGGACGCCAACCGTACACTCAAGCTGATTGCGCCAAGGTTCGAGCTTTTGGGAGAGCCATTGAAACTTGAGCGCTTCGCTCTCGGAGGCATCAAGCTCCCGATGCCGGCAAGCGACGCAACGCTGCTCACAACCTGGAGGTAACACCTAATTTTCCGCGGACTTTTCAGCGGTCAAGGCGGCCGGAAGCACAGCAGGGTGGCGAAAGGTCGACTGAACGGGAACCACAAAGTCGATCATCGTGGTGATTCCGTTGAAAAACTGCTGCCAGTATTTTTTGGCGTTTTTTGGATTCGCCGTCGGAAGCTCGAGAGTCACTGTCGGAATGCCCAACTCCTGCCCCCCGAAATTTCCCAAGGAACCCGGAAAAAATCCGCCCGAAACAGCCTTCAAGCGTGCACGAAGTTTCAGGCACTCCTGAACGTATTCTTTCGGAAATCGCGCGAGCTTTAAATTTGCGGGTCCATCGTAATCCATGAAATTGAGTGGCGCATGGATGGAGAGAATTTTTTGCGGTTTGAACCTTAAAATCAGCTCCTGCTGAAAAACGGTCTCAGGCTCGGATGCGGGCCTGTGTCCCGGAAACCTTCGCTGATTGGACGAAAATTTCGCTTTCCAGAGTCGCACAGCATCGCGCTCCCAATCACCCGTGGCAAGATTTCGGTTCAGGTCCACCTTATTGGCATTGGTGCGAGTGCGGGTTCTTCTAAAAAATCCATCGGGATTGACCAGCGGAGCAACGACTACATGCGAGCCTTTGACCGCACCATGCAGGGCTGCCTGACGAGTGAGCATCTGGGCGAGCTCCAACCCCAGATAAAGTGGCGTCACCTCATCGGAGTGCACCATCGTAAAAATCAACGTGGAGTTTCCGGCTGAAGGGTCTCCAAATTCCGCGTATACGAGGGGCCGTCCCAGGACTGAGCGCTTCTCGGCTTTCCACATGACTCCACCGCAGGGAGGGAGTGTCCAACCCAACTTTTTGATTTCTGCCTCAAGGTTTCGACACCATTCGGCGATCTCGATTGAACTCACTTCCTCACCCGCCAGCTGCGATGACGAGGTCTGTTTAATCTGTGGTGGCGAAACTTGCTGAGCAGACGGCACCACCGGAATGGTCGGTACAGAAGGCACGGCCGCACATGCGAGATTTCCGCAGAGCGCCAGTGTCAGTAAATAAAGCCTGGTCACCATCAGCCCGCTGAGCCTCCGTTGAGCT
This sequence comes from Bdellovibrio sp. ZAP7, assembly GCA_945865865.1. GTDB lineage: Bacteria > Bdellovibrionota > UBA1018 > UBA1018 > UBA1018 > CAMBEX01. The sequence continues at coordinate 2,545 of CAMBEX010000090.1, read as the reverse complement.
TCCTTCGACTGAGATACCTCTTGGCCACGAATGCCAGGATCGCAAGCGCGATCAGGGCCAAGATCCCGTGCTCCACTTTTTTTATGGAATCGACGACTTTTTCGAGCTGGTCTCCAAAATAATAAACGGCGCCTACGATGGCCGGAACACTGATGAGTGCCGCCAAACCGTCATAAAAAAAGAAAACCCGAAACGGAACGTGCAACGTACCCACCGAAAAAAATACTGGCGTACGTAGCCCCGGCATAAATCGCGCGGCAAAGATCATCCTGTTTCCGCGATCCGCAAACTTATGGCGAACCAGCTCTAGACGCTCTTCGGTTAAAATCTTTTTGAAAAACCAAACTCGAGTGAGCTTTCGCCCGTAGTGATGCCCCAACCAAAATACGATCGAATCACCGATCAGCACACCCGCGAGGCAAACCACGATCATCACGTAGACATTGCAGATTCCGTAATAGGACAAAACACCGCCGGCGAACAATGTGATGTCCTCGGGAATCGGAAGCCCAAAACCACAAGCCAGCAAAATGCAAAACAGCAAGATGTAAGGAGTAGGACCGTAAAAACCCAGAAGAAAATCCAGCATGAGATCCATAGAGCGCAGCAGGCCTTATTTACGGTTGAGTGGATGGGCTCCCCGATACTCATCCATCAGTGCGCCTAAATCAACATGCGTATACCGCTGGGTCGTGGACAATCGGGCATGGCCCAAAAGTTCCTGAATCGTCCGTAAATCCGCGCCAGCGGCCAACAAATGGGTGGCAAAACTATGTCGAAGGCCATGAGGCGAAAGCGACTTACTCGAAGCGATTCGGACCAGGTGCCGGGTCAGGAGTCTTCCGACGCTTCGCGCGGTCAGGCGCCCGCCCCGAAAATTCACAAACAAGGGTGACTCATCGCCGCGCGTTCCGCCCAGAAGATAAGCCTCAATAGCCTGTCGTGCGGGCGGCCCAAAAGGAGCCGTGCGTTCCTTGGAACCTTTTCCAAAAACTCGAACCCAGCCTTCTTTGAGATTTAAATCAGCGATATCCAGACCCACGACTTCGCTCACGCGCAGTCCGCTGCCGTACATCAACTCAAAGATCGCCCGATCTCGGCGGCCCAGAAAAGTGCTGGGATCCGGCGCATCCAAGAGCTCCTGCATTTCTTCGATCTTGAAAAACTTTGGGATTCCCCGCTTGGCCTTGGGAGATGGCACCAAGCCACCCACGTCCCGACCAACCTTGCCCTGGGTTCTTAGAAACCGCAAAAAACACCGTATTGCCGAGAGTCTGCGACAGAGTGAGGATCGCTCGTGGCTTTCATAAAGGCCCGCGAGGTAGGCCCTGAGATGCTGCGCTTCGAGCCGCTCGCCCAACTGGGCAACGCTTGAAATTCCGGTCCCAGCCATGTGCCCGCACCAATGCTCGAGATCATTACGGTAAGCGCGAAGCGTGTGAACACTCAAATTTCTGCGCAACGAGAGATGGCTCAAAAAAGCCTCGATCTCCTTCTGAATTTCAGCCGAAACCATATCTTTGAATTTTAAGGGCCGAAGCCCTTATGGTAAAGCAGCAGCATGTCAAAGCGCGTCGTACACATCGTGGGAGCCGGCCTAGCCGGAAGCGAAGCCGCCTATTTTTTGGCGGAGCGAGATATCCAGGTCATTCTGCATGAGATGCGTCCCGAGCTCATGACCGAGGCCCATAAAACCGACCGCTGCGCGGAGCTCGTCTGCAGTAATTCATTTAAATCCAAATCCCCCACTTCGGCGCCCGGAATGCTCAAGGCCGAGATGAGCCGGATGCAGTCGCTCATTTTGCGCATGGCGGGTGGTGCCCAGGTCCCGGCGGGTGAGGCGATGGGAGTAGACCGGGATCTTTTTTCAGAAGCCGTGACTCGGGCACTCCGCTCACACCCCAACATCACGCTCATGAAGGGTGAGGTTTCTGAACCTCCTGCCGATGCCGTCACACTTTTAGCAACAGGCCCGCTCACCTCGGACCGGCTCTGCGAATGGATTGCTCGCGCGACAGGACAAGAAGACCTCTATTTTTACGATGCGATCGCTCCGATCATCGATGCTTCAAGTGTCGATATGGATCGCGCTTTTCTCGCCAATCGCTATGACAAGGGCGAAGAGGAGGCCTATCTCAACTGCCCGATGAGTGAGGACGAATACGGCGCATTTATCGACGCGCTCACGCTCGCAGAAAAAGTCCCGCCCAAAGCATTTGAAAAAGAAAAATTTTTTCAGGGCTGCCAACCCATCGAGGCAATCGCTGCAACGGGACGCGACACTTTACGGTTTGGACCGATGAAACCCGTGGGACTCGAAGACCCACGAACGGGGCGCCGCCCTCATGCCGTTGTTCAGCTTCGGCCCGAGAACAAATCGCGCACCGCCTTTAATCTCGTGGGTTTTCAAACCAAGCTCAAATACGGCGAACAAGGCAAGGTTTTCAGGCTGATTCCAGCTCTGGCTAAAGCTGAGTTTTTGCGCCTCGGATCGATTCACCGAAATACTTACGTTTGTGGCCCCAAGGTTTTGCGTTCGGATCTC